>CAYIZR010000059.1:0-6744 GCA_964367755.1 uncultured Christensenella sp.
ATTATGGTATTATTTTATTATAGGCATTTTTGGGAAAGGAGAAAAAATGGAAAATCTTACTTATTTACAGCCACAAAACGTCTTAGAGGCACTAAAGCAAGGCAAAAAAATGGCTATTTTTGAGATAAATGAAGAAGAAAAGCCTATAGGCAAAATTAGCGACATAATATTTCCTTTTTCGTCGTTTTCTTCATTTTTGAGTAGAAAAGAAAGCTTGATTGAGCCCGCTTTGAAGTATATAAAAAATAATTTTAATAAGGATATAAAATTAGAGTATCTTTCCGAACTATGTCAAATTAGCCCCAACTATTTTTGCAGTCTTTTTTCTAAGGCTTGTAAAATGAGTTTTACCACATATATTCGTTCGCTACGGTTAAAACAGGCTTGTTATTTACTCAAGACCACGACGCAAACGGTTGTTAGCATAGCGGTAGAGACAGGATATGCGGATAGCGGTTATTTTAACAAGCTGTTCAAAAAGAAATATGGTTGCACGCCTGCGCAATATAGAAAAATTCTTAATCCTAGCGATTAAATATGAGGAAACTGCGCTATTCTCAAATTTGTTGCGCCATAAGGCACCAGATAATTGACAAAGCTTTGTCCTAATTGACATTTATCGGGAGGTGCGCTTGCAGAGTTTTTTTCTTCTTTCCAATTTGTTATTTCAATGAAGTTCATTTTTACTTTGAGGGCAGCTTCCCTAAAGGGATATTTTGTATCGTGTTCTGTTAGCAAAATTGCGGGCGGCTCCTCGCCATATACAGGAGAAAGATTCCATTTGGAATAAGTAAACATTTCTCTATCCGAAAAGCGGTCGTTTCTGTTATTCATTTTTATTTCTTCTTGCAAGTTAAGCGCAAGCAAAATATTACCATAATAATAAGAGACGGTATTGTCAGGATTAAGGCTTGGTTTTACATCCATATTCATTTCTACTTCAAAAATGCCATTAGCTTGAGGCAACTTTATTAGGTTTCCTATATGTTTTTGACCATTGACAATAATATAGTTTGCTGTCGAAGGGAGCCTTATATATAGGTTTTGGTTGCCCATTTTGCAGTCTATAAAAAATTTGTTATTAAATGGATAATTGCCGCCTACAGTTAAAGATACATCTTCACCGCCTATCGTTGTTTGTATTTCGCAAGGGACGGGAGAGGTAAGTAAAAGACCATCTTCTTTGGCAAAAGCAAGATGCTCGGCAAAGCGGGGGAAGCCTTGATGCATATTGGAAAGGCAGCAAGCGTAGTTTGGTTTTAATCCATAAATATTTGCGCGGTTGTATGAATCGTACCAGTTCCTTTTTGCAACTGTCGCGCTGATTTGGTTGACCTGTTGTACGTATTGATGAGCGCACATATCATATGTAAGAGTTGCCGGCAACGCGTTGAAAGCGAAGAGTTCTAGTAGGTCAGCATAGTAAAGGTCGCCAGTGTATTCAAGCAGTTTTTCCATACTGAACATAGATTCTACCACAGTACAAAGCTCTATTCCTTGCGTAGGGCTTGGTCCGCTTAGGTGTTCGTCACAGCTAAATAGACCTATTGCAGTGCCGTGATGTTTAATTAAGGTTTCATAACCTTTTTTAGCAAGGGCAAAAGCCTCGGTGTTTTGATAGGCGGCACCAGTAAATGCGGGATATTTTAGCGCCATAGCGAGGTTGACTCCGTGTGTTAGATGATAAAATTTATTAAATTCATCTTTGTTTCTGCTGTCTATTTTTTCCTTTGTAGGTTTTTTTGCCAAACTGCCCAAAAGGTTATTTATTATGTCAGAACCATAAAAAAATACTTTTTTGGTGTTAAAAGTTGATTTTTTCATATAACTAGAGGAAGGTTTTGTATAGGGGAAGGCGTCAAAAATTGCTTCCCAATCCATAGAATAAGAAACAATTTTTTTCATAAGATTTAGTAAAAATTCTTCTTCTGTTTTGTTATAGAGCCAGAACAAGCCAATAAGTTCTTCTATTCCTCTTGCATTTGCCCAACTGTAAAAAGGTCTAGAATCTATGTTTTTTAGCATATAGTCATAATATTTTGTCAAAAAGGATATTGCTCTTGGGTCAGCGGTTGCTTCAAAGTAAGAGGGCATTAGTTTGGTTACTACCATCCTCGGCCACCAATCAAGATTGCCTTTAGGTCCAAAAAAGCCATCTTCTTGCTGTGAAGAAAATATACTCTCCATCCATTTTTTTGTTAGCGCAAGCAGCTTTTCGTCATTGGTTAGATAAGCAAGCGGCATTAGTCCGTCAAGATAATAAGGACCTCTTTCCCAACATTCTCCTTTACCGCCGAGCCATGCAGATTTATCGCTTAAATCCTTAAAAAGTCCAGGAACATTTTTTGTCAGCCCGTCAGCTTGAACAAGCAGTTGATTAAGAAGCCAGCCTTTGGGTTTTATGGAAGTCAGTGGAAGTTTTTGCAAGGAAGCTTTCAATGGTTTCATAATTATCTCCTAAATTTCATTATTTTGATAATAACATAGTTATATAGATTTTTCAATAGATAAGACAAATAGTTGCTTTAGAAAATGCGGTGTGATATTATATATTAGATGCATACAGAAAGGAAAAGTTTACTTAGAAATTTCGATAGATTCTTATATAGTGTTTTTTATCCGCTTAGTGTATTTTTATTGGCGGCAATTTTTTATTTGCTAAAATTAGAGTTTGTGGGAGAAATTGTTCTCGTAGGTATTATTCTGTTTATTCTGGTCACGCATAAGGATACTATGCCCACCCTTTTTCCGTTTCTATTAGTGTGTGTATTGCCTCTTAGAATGTACGGTTCGGGAGACCTTTGGTTAAAACTATTGCCTTTACTTGGCGTGGTAGTTCCTTGTATAATTTTTCATTTTGTTTATTATAGGACTAAGTTTTTTTTGGGAAAAATGTTTTTCCCTTATCTTGCCATTTCCATAGCAATAACGCTAGGGGGACTGTTTGTAATAAGTCCTAAGGATTATTTTTCTATCACTGCGCTATATTATGTAGTGGGTCTAGGCTTTGGTATGCTAGGGCTTTATTTACTACTAAACGCTCACATTGGAACAGCCGAAAGGGAATATAACCTTAGTGATTATTTGACAAAGACAATGCTATGGTTCGGCGGTTTTTTGGTTTTAATGGTGTTGGCCCACCATATTGAGCATATAGAGAGCATTCTGGTTAACAATGAACTTGCCTTTATGCAAATGGGAAATAACCTATCCACTAATTTTCTAATTACAATGCCTTTTGCCTTTTATTATTCAAAAAAATGTAAAAATCATACAGCAATGTTTATGTTCGGCGTATTGCAATATCTTGCAATGCTAGGAACGGATTCCAGAGGCGGAATATTAATAGGGTCTGTTATGTTTGCGCTTTGTGTTATTTATAGTCTATATATTAACAATAAGGTTGACCGCAAGTTTATGATAGCTTGCCTTGTTTGCTTGTTTATTATGGGTATAATGGTCTTGATAATGAGATTTGATTCTATTGTTGCAACGCTAGAGATAAAGGAAGGGGAAGCAAGAATAAATCTTATACGTTACGCTATTAGAAATTTCAAAAATTATCCTGTGTTTGGTGTAGGGATTGGCCACCAAGGTTTTTATTATCATCCACAACAAGGCGGATTATACTGGTATCATTCTTCTCCGCTCCAAGTTATCGCAAGTATGGGTACGGTAGGGGTATTGGCATATAGCTATCAGTTATTTGCGCGATTAAGGATGTTGGGTAAAAAAAGAACAGCCTTTTCTGCTTGCGCATTATTGGCTTTCTTGGGGTTGGAATTGATGTCATTTGTTAATCCCGGAATATTTTGTCCGTTGCCTTATGTTCTTACTGTAGTAATAGTATTTGTGGTTATTGAGAAGGAACTTTTCCGAGAGGGAAAGCGCGGTTTTACAAAGTAAAATCGATATTAAATATCTTGCTATTTTTTGTGCGTTTTGCTATGATATGAAAAACACATAAAATAGAGGTTTTTTCAAAAATGATAATAAAAAGTATGGAAGAAGGCGACGCCGATTCTTTTTATAAATTATGTGAGGAATTTTATTCCTCGGGCGCGACGAAAAGAACTTACAACAGAAAATCAGCCGAACAAACATTTCGGCAAGTTATTTCAAAACACGAAAACCTGTGGGGTTATTTTATCATTGACGTAGAATCGGGAACTTATGCCGGATACGCCTTGATCACCTCTTATTGGTGCAATGAAGAGTCGGGTAACGTTCTTATTTTGGACGAATTGTTTGTATCTTCAGACTTTAGGCACAGACACTTTGGCAAGAGCTTTATGATGTGGCTAGAAGATGAGTTTAGAGGCAAAGCGGTTGCTCTTACACTGGAAGTTTTATCGACCAATGTTATCGCCAAGGACTTGTATGTTAAAGAAGGATTTAGTGAAGATGGCTTTGTCACTATGACAAAAGCTATCACTTAAAGGAATAAAAACATATAGTATAAAGGGAAAATAATGGAGCCAGCTGAAAAATATGCGTTAAATAAAGCTCAATACGCCGAAAAGGGGTTAGAATACTATACTCCTAGGGAAGAGCGATGGAATACCGTTTCGCATTTTGTAGGCGGTGTTTTGGGCTTTGCTGGTATGATTTATTTGCTGATTATTGCCAATACCACGCCTAGAATAATAGCCGCTGTTGTAGCGGGTATAGGCGGGAGTATCCCGTATTTTGTTTCGGCGGCTTATCATTTTATTAGAGATCACGACAAAAAGCTACTAGCAAGAAAAATTGATTATTCGGCAGTATCTTTTATTATCGTTGCTTGTGGCGCGCCATTAGCTCTAGGTATAAGAATAAACCCTTTTAATGTCGTATCGATAGCGCTTTGTTTTACTCTTGCCATTGTAAATATTGTTTTAGCTACTTACAATATAAAAAAGTTTTCCAGATATATTTTGGTGGCGGATTTGATTGTCGCGGCAATTCTCGTTGTTGTTTACCTTTATAATAGACAATTAGTTCCTGTCAGCGGAAAAATTCTTTATGTCTGCGGCGCAGTATTTTGTTTGCTTGGCTTGGCCTTTTTTGGCAGAAAAAAACAATTTTTACATGCGTGTTTTCATATTTTAATGGTTTTTGGGACGATGTCTATTCTTATTGCAAATGTGTTTTTATATTTTAACTAAAGAGACTTGCTTTCAAATCTATAGCGATTAGTCCAACATCATTTTCTCCGTCGATTGCCGACACTTTTATATTAAAACCGAAACTAAATAATCCCGAAATCATGGAGTTATCGATAACTTTTTCAAAGTCGAAAGTTATACTTTGTTTTTCGGTGTCGCAAGTTATCCAATTTTCCTGCTCAAAGGATGTTTTTAAGTAATACATAATAGCCTGTTTTTCATCTTTTGTGGCCACTAATTCGCCAATGTCAACGTTATTTAGGTCTGCGCTAAAGGATAAATTGGTGCTGTTATATCCAAAGAAAGAACTATTTATAGCTATCCTAAAGCCATTTATATTAACAATGATTGTAATTTCTATATTATCTTTTGCCACGTTGAAAAACATTGATTCTAATGTAATATGACTTATGGTATAATTGTCCGAACTTTTGCAATAAAAAACAGAGCCTTGTCCAATTATAGGAAGTTTTATAAATATAGCATTTAAGGCATTTTCGTCCACCGAAAGGCGAATTCCTCCGCTGCCAAAAGAAATATTATTTAGTTGAGTTGCCATAACTTCGGCAATAGATTGTTCATAACCCTCAAAAACCCCACGATAGGTAATGTTATTAGCTATACCGATTGAAGAAAAGTCCATCTTGTTTATTTCTGTTTTTTCCTCATCTTTTAGCTTAGAATAACCTTGAATTAGATATTTGAATGTTAATTCCGAGTTTTTTGGCGCAATTACTTGATTGTCTAACAAATAAGCGAGATTTCCTTTGACCTCTGGAAATGGGATTATATAAGGCATATCTCCAAAGGTTTGCCCAGCATATTCTAGTTCGCTTAAATAGCCTTCTATGCCAATTTTTCCATTTTCACACCAAACTATATCGAGCATATCGCTTTCTGCAAAGGCGCGATTGATAATAATTGAATACAAGTTGGCGTTTTCGTTTCCAGAATAGGAGTTTTCCAAAGTTTTTTTCAGCTGGCTGTCGTTGAAATGTAGAGACATATTAGAGTCGTCAAAACTAGCAAAAATATGGTATTTTGCAAGTATTTTGTTTACAATTCTTGGTGTTGTAAAAATTTTTGATAGGGAAGAACCCGCCTTTCCTATGGTCAAATCTTTTATGGAAATATCAATATGATTATCCTGTATATCGCAATCTAGATAGGCTCTTAAAACGGTATTAAATACGCCGATTCGGAAAGAAAAACGTACATAAATAGACCCGTTATCTTGATAAGTAATGCTAATACCTTTACTGCTTGGCATGTTTTCTCTTAAGTAAGCGTTAAGTAGTAAATTAAGTTCGCTTTCGGAAAATAAAAAAGATATAGACTTTGTTTCTGCCGTTTCTTGGAAAGCCGAAGTATAGACAAGGTTTTTCCTATCGGCATATGATAAAGTGTCGTTTTTTGCAGTTGACGGAGTAATATCGGTATTGTCAACAAATAGCGCCAACATAGCCATTATAGCTACGAAGAACACCAAAATAATTATTACAACTGCCACAGCGACTTTATTCATTCGATATTATTTTATCCTTAAAAAAATTTTTGATATAGATTGCATATATAAATTTTTGGCCTAGCTTGCTAA
>CAYIZR010000060.1:0-6674 GCA_964367755.1 uncultured Christensenella sp.
CGTTAATGATGTATTATTATATGTGCAATTTTACCATTTAGGACGGATAAACCTCTTTTGCTCCTCGGTCAAATCAAGCCCCAAGGTTCCGCCTGGGTTCATAATATTATTGGGGTCAAAATGGTTCTTTAGTACTTTGAATATTTCCATTTGGTTGGTTCCTATTTGTCCTTCTAACCATGGCGCAAACATTTTGCCTATGCCGTGGTGATGACTAATAGCCGCGCCTGATTTTTGAATATGGTCCAAAATACCGCGGTGATATTGCAAATAATCGTCAAGTTCGTTCATTTTTGTGATAAAAATAAAATACAGATTAGCGCCTTGAGGATAAGCATGTGACATATGTGATGTGCAAATAGTATTGGGGCGGGATTTGCAATAAGTTCTTACCATTTCGTGAACTTTGGGCATATTATCCCAGTTTACCGTACATTCCAAAGTATCAGTCATTATGCCAAAGTCCTGCATGCTGTCACGCAAATACGGGTCCCTAAAACGTCCTTTCTCCCAACCTTTTACTGGGAATGAGCCAAGAGGCATTGCCTTGTATTTACGACAAACTTTTCTTACCATTTTGGCTTGATTTTTGCACATGCCTTTTTCGCCTTCTGTCCATCCAAGGAACATACACTTGCCATCTACATTCTCACCTTTCATCGCTCTTTCCAAATCAAAGGTAGGATAGCCGGTTTTTTCCAAAAACTTGATTACTAATGGAATATCATCCACGCCGTAAAGCCTCATCATAAGTTCGGTTTCTTCGGGGTCTGACAATCTAAATACCGAAGGAAAACCAAATTCTCCTTGCATAATCTCTCTTGCCGCGGCTTGCGCGTCAGCCCAATTTTTGAAAATATAACTAAACTTAATTCTATTTTCGGGCATGTATCGGAAAAACCGTAAAGTAACATGGGTTAGTATGCCAAAAGTACCCTCATTGCCCATCATCAATTGATTAACATCAGGCCCTGTCGCCTTAGCGGGATAATCATCAGTGACAATTTTGCCACCTTTCGGAGTAACATATTCCTGCCCCAAAACAAGATGCTCAATCTTACCATAATAGGTGGAATTTTGTCCTGCTCCACGGGTAACCGTCCAACCACCTACCGAGCTATACTCGAAAGATTGTGGAAAGTGTCCGCAAGTATATGCCATTTTTGCATTAAATTCTGTTACTGCATTATTGAGGTGTTTTTCCAAATCCGGACCGCTCATACCTGCCTGAACGGTGATTGTTTGGTTAAGCTCATTAAACTTAATTACCTTATTAAATCTCGGGCGCATATCCAAAGAAATACCACCCTTTATACACTCCACACCGCGAGTTACCGAAGAACCTCCCCCATATACGTATACGGGAATTTGTTGCTCTTCGCAGTAAGCTACGATTTTTTCTATTTCCTGAGAATTATCGGGATAAAGAACTATATCGGGAATATTTTCTACAACGTGCTTCCGTAATCTCATAAGGTCGTGCATTGTCTTACCGTAAGCTACTGACAAACGTGAATAACAATCTCTCTTTACATTTTCTTTGCCAACGATATCCTCAAAAACCTTAATTTGCTTTTCGGTAAGCTTTATTGGCACATCAAAATCTACTTTCTCATAACCTGTTTCCTTAGGGGTTTTGAACTCCTCGTCGGTCATTAAAAATATTTTTTTCATCATTTTATATAAGCTCTCTTTGGGAACTTTGAATTCATCGGGATGCCCCCACTTGAGTATGCTTCTGTAACTGCCTGCCGGCGCTCTCTTTTCCTGCCAATCAGGTCTAAATCCTTTATAAGGTTTGGACATATATACCTCCTATTTATTTTTGTTTTTTTGCAAGCCTAAAAACAACGGTTTTAGGCGTTTATAACTCTTTCTGTAAACATCGTTGTATAAATTTTGATAAATCTCATGATTATTTGGGTTAGGCGTAAAAATCTTGGATTTATTAACCATATTTTCTATCGCCTCTTCATAGCTATTATACCTTTTTAGACCAATAAAGGCGCATATTGCCGCACCTAAACCGCTTGTTTCATACGTTTGCGCTCTATAAACAGGCAAGTTGAACATATCGGCGGTTATTTGGCATACTTCATCGCTCTGTGCTCCACCTCCCGATACGGCAAGCTGCGTTATGGGCGTCTTACTCCTTTTTTCAAGTCGATTTTTTCCTTCCCATAAAGCAAAATTTATACCCTCTATTATTGCGCGGTACATATGTACAAAACCATGCCTTTCGGTAAATCCTATCATTGCTCCGCGAGCTTCGGGACGCTTCAAACTAGGTGACCAATAAGGCTCAACGTAAAGCCCTTCACATCCCGGGGGAATAGCGCTTATCATTGCATCAAGCTCTTTTTCATAACACTTAGTATCATTACTTCCTTTACGTTTCATAAATTCGTTTATAAACCAAGTAAGCATCCAATACCCACGGAATACCATAATTTCGGGGTTATATTTGTCGGGACAAACCGAGGGATAAGCAGGCAAAAAGGTATCAGGCTCTATATAATCAGAAGTAGTTATTTGTATAGTTGCCGTTGTCCCAAAAGATATAGATGCAGTATGAGGATGTATTGCCCCCGTCCCCACAGTCTCGCAACCCTTGTCACTACCTGCCGCAACAACTGGTATTCCCTCTTTTATCCCGGTTTTTATTGCAGCCTCTGCAGTAATTTTACCCAAAATACTGCCAGGGGGAACTAGGTCAAAAAGTTTGTCATCCTTCATTGTGAAAATTGCTCTTTGGATATTTCCCTTTTTCATCCAATGTTTGTTTTTATAATCAAATGGCATATGTACAATCATAGCAGCTATGCTGTCTTTAATTTCTCCTGTAAGACGCATATTCAAAAAAGTAGAGTACTGAATATATTTGTAGGTTTTTTCCCAAATTTCCGGCTCATTTTCTTCTATCCAATTACACTTAGCCTCTTTCCTGTTTTTTTCCACTGCCTGATTCATTCCGGCAACGCCAAATGCTATCCTAGAAAGAATAGGCAACTTCTTTTCACATTTTGACAGCCTTCTGTCAAGCCACATAATACACGGGCGCAGCGGTTTGCCTTCCTTGTCAATACAAATGCCAACATCTCGCATAGAGGATACCGAAACTCCAATAATAGTATCCCAAATATCCTTATTGCGTTCTTTTAATTTCTGCGATGCTTCACAAAGTTTTTCCCAATAAAGCTCTGGCTCTTGCTCGGCATAACCGTCTTGAGTCGAATAATACGGCTCAAAAGTTTCTTTTACCTTGTCGATAAGTTCGCCTTTGTCGTTAAAAAGCATTGCCCTGGTGCTTTGTGTTCCGCAGTCGAAAGTAAGAATTATCCCCATATCATTTATCTCCTTTATTTAATAACCTTGCACATATCTGTGGTAACAATGACATCTACTCCCGTATCTAAGATGTTCTCTATTACAGTTTCTCCGATTTTTAACTTTTTGTCAAGTTTGATACTTCTTAAACATTCCATAGCAGGTATTACTTTATCCTTAGGTAGTTCTCCTGCCGTCCTAACAGAAACTACAGGCAATTGACTAAAGCTTGTGGCAACGGTGCTTGTCAAGCTACGCTTAGGGCAAGTTAATTCTTCGGTAGCAAACTTAATTCCTCTAGCGCACTTATTGCCGGTAACCGTTATTGTTCCGTTGTTATTTTCGGCCTCCAAACTACAACCGTTGGGGCAAACTATACAAATAAGTTTGGTCATTTTTGCTCCTCCAAAACAAACTCCACGCTATCGTTTTTGCTTAGTTCAAGCGATAAGCTTATTTTTTCCATTTCGGGAGGCTTTAAGTTGGTATATTTCTTTTTGAATATCTCCTCTCCGTTTTTCATAATACGCAATATTGCCTTTTCCATATCTTTTGCGCTTCGGAAATAAAAAGACACCTTTTCTTTTAGCTCCTTTATATTAAGCATTTGCGGCACTAGATATAGCATTCCTTTTTGTTTAAGAGTTATTAACTCTCTTTGACTTTCTTTGCCCACATTTTTTCCGGCAGTCTCACTAACTTCGGATACATAGTCAACTAAATCGTGCACATGTAGGGCATTGCCCACGCTATAAACATTGTCAAGCTTAGTCATCATATTTTGGTCAACAATTGGACCCCTTGTTGTACAATCAATTGGTATTGCCAAACTTTCGGCAAGCTCATTTTCGGGGATAAGCCCAACTGATACTATCAAAGAATCACATTCGATTATTTCCTGTGTGCCTTCAATCGGGTTCATTTTGTTATCAACGCTCATTACTTCTATCTTAGTCACTCTCTTGTCTCCAAATATTCTTGTAACAGTTTTTGATAGATGCAAGGGTATATCAAAATCATATAAACATTGTTGAATATTTCTTGATAGGCCGCTTGGAGTTGGCTTTGCTTCATAAACTCCAACAACATTAGCTCCTTCAAGAGTTAGTCGCCTTGCCATAATCAAACCAATATCACCGCTACCTAGTATCACGCACTTTTTTGCGGGTAGATAGCCACATAGGTTAACAAAGTTTTGAGCAACTCCCGCCGTCATAACTCCCGCCGGCCTAGTGCCGTGGATGCTAACTTGCCGTGGCGTCCTTTCCCGACATCCGTTAGCTAAAATCAAACTTTGACTATGATAACTTTTTATTCCTTCCATTGACGTTGTGGTAATAACGAATTGTTCTTTTTCTTTCTTTATGCTAATTACAAAATTTTGAATTTTTACCTCAATATTATCCCTATTTTCTACCTCAGTTATAAACCTGTCGGCATACTCAGGGCCTGATAATTTTTCTCCAAAGCGTAAAACCCCAAAACCGTCGTGAATACACTGCTTGAGTATTCCGCCAAGCTTTTCTTCACGCTCTATTATAAGAACTTTCTTATTTATATCAACGCTCAGCGCTGCTGCAAGTCCTGCCGGCCCTCCGCCGATAACTATAGCCGAATATACCATTTGTTTACTCCTTTGACTTACCTTTCAATAGTTCGCTTCCGCTACCCTTTTTTGTTATTGTGCAAATATCTTTGCCCGTTTGCTCGGCAATTATTTTTGCAATGAGCGGGGAACAAAAACCTCCTTGGCATCTTCCCATACCTGCTCTAACTCTGCGTTTTATTCCGTCAATAGTCGGCGCAGGCAAGCAAGAATTGATTGCATCTATTATTTCTCCTTTTGATATTTGTTCGCAACGACAAATAATAACTCCGTAATCGGGATTTTTTGCAATAAGAGCGTTTCTCTCTTCCTCGGGAAGTTCCTTTACGCAAGGGATACCCTCTCTTATGGGAGAAAATTCCTTATTTTCTTCTATTTTTTTATTTTGCGACAATACTTCCAACGTCATTTTTGCAATATCTTGTGCGATTGCGGGAGCAGCAGTGATTCCCGGTGATTGTATCCCTGCGGCTTGAATAAAATTATCAATAACTGGGCTTTTTTCCACAATAAACTGCTCTTCATAAGTAGCCGCTCTAGTTCCTGCAAAATAAGTAATAATATCGCTAGTTTTTAGGTCGGGAGCTACTTGATGTTGCTTTTCGTATACCTTCATTAGTCCATCTCTGTCGGTAGACTCATCTTCTCTTTCAATAACCTCGTACGCGCTCGGACCAATAAGCAAATTACTATCGATTGTCCTTATTACTCCACCACCCTTAGTATGAGATTTGCCCGAGCTACTTATAATAAACCGTCCTACAACGGTGGATGTTAGCTTAGCTGCCTTGCTGTCTATTACTCCCTCAACACCTTTTCTTGGATGTATGGTAAAAAATCTATCTCCTGCCTTCTCGGCAATAATATCGGAAAACACTCCTGCAGCGTTAATAACTACCTTTGGGTATATCTTACCTCTGTTTGTGGTAACCGAAAGTATTCTTTTCCCGTCATTTTCTATAGCGGTCACTGCGGTATTAAGACATACTTGTGCGCCGTTGTTTATGGCATTTTCTGCCAAAGCTACCGTCATTAAATAAGGGCTAACTATACCTGCCCCGTAACACATAAGGCCACCGTACTTGAAGCCTGGGTTAGGAATCATTTCTGCTATTTCTTTGTTGTTAACATATTTAATTGGAATATTGTTCTTTTTTGCTCTAAGCTTAATTATTGGCATAACTAGCTTTTGCCAACGCTCAGTAAACAGCACGCATTGACCACACTTACTAATTGGCACGCTAAGTTCTTTGCTCAGAGTATCATATAGCTTATTGCCACGCATATTATATTTTACTTTATTAGAACTAGGCTTTATGTCAATACCGGCGTGAATCATTCCGTCATTTCGTGAAGATTGCGCTACGGCAACGTCATATTCTTTTTCTAGCAGCATAATACTTAACTTATAGCGCGACAATTCTCTAGCTATTGCGCAACCGACAATTCCTCCGCCAATAATTAGCACATCAGGGGTTTTGCCATCATAATAATTATCCTCAATATCGGGCATTCTCATAGGCTTTGGAGTATAGTTTTTCAACTTAATATTGTTGATTACTCCACGTGAATTTTTGTCAACGGCAAGCCTTCCCGCTTCAACTATATCGGAATAATTGTCCATTTCGCCTTCTAGCAAAACACCGCCGTTTTTTTCTGAAACAGCAACGTTGCTAAAGCCTAATTTAATCATTTTTTGTTTAATCTTACTAATATCTACCATAATAACTTAATTATAACA
>CAYIZR010000061.1:0-6506 GCA_964367755.1 uncultured Christensenella sp.
GTATACTATTATTGTGATTTTTGTAAAAAAGAGATTTATTTTTTTGTATCATCTTTATTGCAATATTCGGTAACAACGGTTTTTTGAGCAGAATATGTTAATAGAGTGGCCGCAACCTGTGCCGCTAAACTACGCAACACGGCAATTTCGTCGGAATTTTTATTTTTTGCTAGCGCAACAGCTATTTGCGTCCCAAGCACAACCACCTCAGAAGGGCTCATACAAATCATAATCTATTAAATGCCGCTTTGTTTCATTCTGTGACACTGCATAAAAAAAAACAGACTGAACATTCAGTCTGCTTTTTTATAGTCTTCTTTTTATTTTTTATTTTTTCGATTTTATAGCTTCCTTGCAACGGGCAACAATATCGACATCGCGAATATTATAAAGCTCTTTTAGGTAAGGTAGCTTGCCAACCTCGCCAAATACGTCGGGTATGCCAACAGGAAGAACGGTTGTTGGAAATTCTTTTGTCAAAACCTCACAAACTGCGCTATAAAGTCCGCCAATTACGTTATGATTTTCGCAAGTTATTGCACAACCTGTCTTTTTTACAGAAGCAATAATTGTTTCCTTGTCAATGGGCTTTATTGTATGGATATTTATAATTTCGGCATCGACACCCTCTTCTTTAAGAATTTTTTCTGCCTTAATCGCCTCTTGAACCATAATACCCGAGGCAAAAATAGTTATATCCTTACCTGATTTTATTTTGTCTGCCTTAAACAAATCAAATTTGTAATCCTCGCTAAAAACATCATCTATTACCTTGCGGAACATTCTTATATAAACAACGCCATAATAGTCTTTAATAACAGGAAGCGCCGCCTTAAGCTGAATAGCGTCCACCGGCTCAAAAATAACTATGTCGGGTATACTCCTGATAACGCCAATATCTTCAAGTCCCATATGCGTGCCGCCGTTAAGTTCTGCAGTAATTCCCGGGTCGGTACCAACAATTTTTACGTTTTGTTTGGCATAGCAAACAGAAAGCATAAGTTGGTCGCATACCCTTCTTGTTGCAAAGGGTGAAAAGGTTGTTACAAACGGCTTAAAACCATAACTTGACAAGCCGCCGGCTATAGAAACCATATTTTGTTCGGCAATGCCAACGTCAATTGCTCTATCGGGAAAGTCCTTCCTAAGAGCCCAAGTTCCCGATGCCTTAGCCAAATCGGCATCAATTACCATTACTTTTTCATCTTCAGTCATCAACTTTTTTAATTCTTGAGCAAAAACCGCTCTCATTTCTGCGCTCATACCTACACCCCCCTGATTTCTTTAATGGCTTTAGCAACGTCTTCTTCGCCAAAAGGCATATTATGATTGGAAAATCCCTTTTCTTCCACGAAAGACACGCCTTTTCCCTTAACGGTATCGGCAATAATCATTGTAGGCTTACTTGACTTCTTTGCGTTTGCTATAGCTAAATCTATTTGCTCAAAATCGTGACCGTCAATTTCTATAACGTTCCAATTAAAAGCTTCCCAACGTTTTGCCACGCAAGAAATAGAATTGATATCGTCCACTGTACCGTCTATTTGCATTTTGTTATGGTCTGTAAAGGCAATAAGGTTATTTAGCTTATTATGCGCGGCAAACATCGCCGCTTCCCAAATCTGCCCTTCTTGACTCTCTCCGTCGCCAATAATGGTATATATATAGGCTCCGTCCCATTGTCCTTTGTTATAAATTTTGCTGCCGTAGGCAATACCAATTGCGCAAGAAAAACCCTGTCCTAAGCTCCCGGTAGTCATATCTATTCCCACCGTCTTATTCATATCGCAATGGCTAGGTAAATTAGTCTTGCTATGATTTAGTGTGAGTAACTCTTCTTTAGCAAAATAACCCTTGTTAGCTAGTGTCGCATATACGGCAGGGCCTGCGTGACCTTTGCTTACAATAAGCCTGTCGCGTCCCTCCATTTTTGGATTGGAACTGTCAACATTCATATGCTTATAGTATAAGCTTGTCAATATTTCAACAATGGACAAGCATCCACCTATATGACCAACACCAATTGACCCGATACACCTTACCGTGTCTTCACGAATGATTTTGGCAATTTTTATCAATTCTTCTTTATCTGACGCATTTTTGCCGCCTTGCTCGAAATTTTTTAATTCTTGCATATACCCTCTCTTTATTAAAAAATAGACTAATTATATCTTATAAATACTTAATACTTTAATGCTAATTATAGCATAGTAAAGTTATATGTCAAGAAAATAATATTGCAATATGCGTCTTTATAAGCACAAAAAAACTGATATCATAGCATTATTTTACCAGAAAAACAGGCAACCGACTTAAAAAAGGTCAATTGCCTGCAAAATAATTTTTTAACTAAATATAAGTTTATTCAAACTCCACTACGTCAACCCACCTTAAGAGCATTTCTCTTTCTTCTTCGTGACCTTTGACAGATTGACTTGCAGCAACTATAGGCAACCACTTATCAATATATTGTCTTGCCGTGTCGCTCTTTTTACAAAACAACTTCAAATAGTTTTCGGCTATTTCGTCCTTGTTTGCTAACTTAAACAAAAGATAAGTTCTTGCCGCGTCTGCGCTGGCGTTACCTTGAGTTGCATGCGACCAGTCTATTATATAAAGCTTACCTTGTTTATCCATTATTATGTTACTAGGGTTAAAGTCCCCGTGACACAATTTTGTATGCTTAGGCATACCGTTAAGGCGTGTATGAAGTTCGTAACGAATGGTTGCATCCAACTTGCTTTCGCTTATTTTTCTGTCCATTTTGTCCCTAAGCTTGTTAAGTAATGGCGCCTTGTGCGAGTGCATAATAAGCTGAAGGTCAACGAACATATTGAGGTATTCTTCCATTTTATCGGGGTTTCTTTCCATAAGAACTGCCAAAGTTTCGCCCTCGATTTTTTCCATTAGGATAGACCATTTGCCGTCAATTGTATTAACTCCGTTTATCTTAGGAACGTTCAAACCTGTTTCTTCCACTCTAGATTGGTTAAGCGCCTCGTTCAAAACGTCAGATTTGGAATAATCCTTATCAAAAATTTTGACAACTTCGTTTCCTCTAACAAAAATAGTTTTACCTTTTCTTACTGCTAAAACGCTGTCTTTTTCCATAACTTCCTCCTATTTTCCGTAATATGCATTCAAATACATTTGTTTTATTTCCTTCATTAGCGGATAGCGCGGGTTTGCGCCGGTACATTGGTCGTCAAACGCCTGCTCAACCATATCATCAAGCCTACTAATAAAATCCGCCTCTTCAATGCCATAATCCTTAATGTTCTTCTTTATACCCACTTTTACTTTTAGCTCTTCTATTGCCTTAATAAGGTTATTTAATTTTTCTTCATTGGTTTTTCCGCCCAAATTCAAATAATCGGCAACTTCGGCGTATCTCTCTAAAGTGTGCGGATGGTCATACTGGGAGAAAGTTCCCATTTTTACAGGGGCAGAAGATGCATTAAATTTGAGAACTTCGTTAATCATTAGGGCATTGGCAATTCCGTGTGGCAAATGGAAGAAAGCTCCTAGTTTGTGAGCCATAGAGTGACATACTCCCAAAAACGCATTAGCAAAAGCCATACCTGCCATAGTTGCGGCATTGCCCATTTTTTCTCTAGCTATAGGGTCATTCATACCGTCTTCGTATGCTCTAGGCAGATAGTCAAATACCATTTTTAGACTGCGCAAAGCTAGTCCGTCGGTATAGTCAGTAGCAAGCATTGAAGCGTATGCTTCCAGTGCATGTGTTACCGCATCAATACCCGAAGCCGCAGTAAGCCCTTTTGGCGCGTTCATCATCATATCGGCATCCACAATCGCCATATTGGGTAACAATTCGTAGTCGGCTAGGGGATATTTAACTCCACTTGTTTCGTCGGTAATTACCGCAAAAGGTGTTACTTCGCTGCCTGTTCCCGCTGATGTTGGGATAGCAATAAAATATGCTTTTTCTCCCATTTTGGGGAAAGTGTATACTCTCTTTCTTATATCCATAAACCTCATTGCCAAATCCATAAAGTCTACGCTTGGATGCTCGTACATAACCCACATAATTTTAGCCGCATCCATAGCCGAACCACCACCAAGAGCAATAATACAATCGGGCTTAAATTCTTCCATAGCCTTAGCTCCTTCCTTGGCGCAAGCAAGCGTGGGATCGGGCGCCACATTAAAAAATGTTGTGTGCATAATAGCCATTTCATCTAACTTATCAGTAATAGGCTTGGTATAGCCGTTGTTATAAAGGAAGCTGTCGGTTACTATAAAAGCTTTTTTCTTGCCAATCACACTCTTTAATTCGTCAAGAGCCACAGGCAAACATCCTTTCTTGAAGTATATTTTTTGAGGCGCGCGGAACCACAACATATTCTCTCTCCTTTCTGCAACAGTTTTTGTATTTATAAGATGCTTTACACCTACATTTTCGCTGACGCTGTTACCGCCCCAGCTGCCGCAACCCAAAGTTAATGAAGGCGCTAACTTAAAGTTATACAAATCGCCTATTCCACCGTGAGATGACGGGGTATTTATTAAGCAACGGCAAGTTTTCATTTTGGCTTGCCATAGCTCAATTTTCTCTTTATTCTTCAATACATCGACGTAAAGTGAAGAGGTATGTCCGTAACCGCCGTCGGCAATCAGTTTTTCCGCCTTTTGAACAGCATCATCAAAATCACTAGCCTTATACATTGCAAGAACCGGGCTTAACTTCTCATGAGCAAACTCTTCGCTAAGTTCTACGCTTGTAACTTCGCCTATTAGTATTTTTGTGCTTTCTGGGACATCTACACTTGCAAGTGTTGCTATTCTATGCGCGGTCTGACCAACAATTTTTGCGTTCAAAGCGCCGTTTATAATTATAGTTTTACGTACCTTTTCTGTTTCCTCTGCGTTTAAGAAATAACAGCCCTTGTCGGCGAATTCTTTTTTAACAGCTTTATATACCTTGTCAAGCACAATAACAGATTGTTCGGAAGCGCAAATCATACCGTTATCAAAAGTTTTTGATAATATTATGGAATTAACAGCAAGCAAAATATCTGCAGAATCGTCAATAATTGCCGGAGTGTTGCCAGCGCCTACGCCAATAGCAGGCTTGCCTGAGCTATACGCCGCCCTTACCATACCTGGTCCACCGGTTGCCAAAATAATGTCGGCTTCCTTCATAATCATACCCGATAAAGCCACTGTAGGCTCGTCTATCCAAGCAATTATATTTTCGGGAGCGCCTGCTTTAACTGCGGCGTCCAAAACTATCTTTGCGGCGGCAATAGTACATTTTTTTGCTCTGGGATGGGGACTAAAAATAAGTCCGTTGCGAGTTTTTAGTGAAAGTAATGCCTTAAAGATAGCCGTTGAGGTGGGGTTGGTTGTGGGGATAACTGCGGCAATAATACCTATCGGCTCGGCAATTTTTGTAATGCCGTAAGCTGTGTCTTTTTCTATCACTCCGCAAGTTTTTGTATCTTTATATGCGTTGTAAATATACTCTGACGCGTAATGATTTTTTATTACCTTATCTTCTACTAAGCCCATGCCTGTTTCTTCAACAGTCATCTTTGCAAGAGGTATCCTTTCTTTATTGGCAGCCATAGCGGCGGCAAAAAATATTTTATCCACCTGCTCCTGCGTGAACCTAGAATACTCTCTTTGAGCGGCTCTAACATCACTTAGCCGTCTTTGTAAAGTTTCTTCATCGCACACCAAATAATTTTTTTCCATAACAATATCTCCTTAAAAATTTTATTCGTTATTTAATATATCTGTAAGCTTCTGCGACAGTAGTGCCAAAGAAGCTGCCATATCTTCGTTTTTTACCGCAATATTTTCGGGAACTATCAAATTAGTGGGAGAAAAATTCCAAATAGCTTTGATTCCCGAATTAACCATAATATCACATACACTTTGCGCGCTCTCGGCAGGTACGGTAATTATTCCTATCCTCACGCCTAAATCCTTAACCATTTGAGGAAGTCTCCTCGTATGAAAAATTACTCTACCTTGAGGATCTGCCAAATTTATATCTGTCTTGCTGTCAAAAGAGGCTATAATATTTAGTCCGTAATTGTCAAATCCCTTATAGCCAAGAAGGGCGCTACCTAGTTTGCCAACACCAACTAGCACAGCATCTTTTGTGTTGTTAAAGCCCAAAAATTCGGAAATTTCTTTAATAAGCTCTTTTACACAAAAACCCGTCTTTGGCTTCCCTCCGTCAACACTAAAGATTGCCAGATCCTTCCTTACAGATACTGAGTTAAGCTTAAATCGTTCTGCAATTAACGTTGAAGATACATTCTCAACATTAGCTTTGTTCAACTCTGTTAGATACCGCAAATATGAGGGCAAACGCGCCAATGTTTCTTTTGAGATTACGTTCATTATTTCTCCTTAACATAAATTGTATCGATATTCTGTTATCGATATTATAATATCTGTTAAAAACATTGTCAAACGTTTTTGCAACAAAAAGCAAAATCAGTAAAAAATTTGTTTATAAAGATAATAAC
>CAYIZR010000062.1:0-6504 GCA_964367755.1 uncultured Christensenella sp.
TACTAAGACTGCCGCAGAGATAAAAAAAGAGGCAACAGAAACGGCTTATCGCTTATTAAAAAGAATTGGACTTGAGGACAAAGCTGAGACCTATCCTTCTACCTTGTCGGGCGGACAAAAGCAGCGTGTAGCAATAATAAGAGCTTTAGCTATGAATCCTAAGGTTATGCTTTTTGACGAGCCTACAAGCGCGCTAGACCCCGAAATGGTTGGCGAGGTGCTTCAGCTTATAAAAGAGTTGGCGACCGAAGGAATGACAATGGTAATAGTAACTCACGAAATGGGCTTTGCCAAAGAGGTAAGCACAAGGGTTCTTTTTATGGATGCAGGCAGAATTGCCGAGGAAGGAACTCCCGTGCAAATATTCGAAAATCCCCAAAATCCACGCTTAAAAGATTTTTTAAGTAAAGTTTTATAAAGGTTATTGTTTGAAAAAAGCAAAAAGGTGGCATAAAATACTTGCCATCTTTTTTATTTTGTGGTAAATTATACGTTAGCCGCATAATCAGGGTTAAAAGTGCATTTTGCCACCTAAGTTAGCGAGTCTTCAAAAGGAGGTTATATTTTATGTACGCAATCATTGTAACAGGCGGGAAGCAATACAAAGTTCAAAAGGACGAAGTTTTGAAAGTTGAGCTTCTTAAAGAGGAAGCAGGAGCAAAGGTAAAGTTTGATTTGCTACTTCTTAATAAGGACGGCAAAGTAACTGTGGGTTCTCCCATAGCTAATGCTTATGCAGAAGCCAAAATTATTAAGAGCGGAAAAGGTCCCAAAATTGACATTTTTAAGTATAAAGCAAAGAAGAATGTCCGTAAACGTCAAGGACATCGTCAGCCCTATACCGAAGTGAAAATTACCGACATTATTGGATAAGGTATGGTAAAAGTTAGGATTATTAGGCGCGATACCCGCATAGCAGGAGTGGAAATGAAAGGTCACGCAGGCTATGCAAAGATTGGAAAAGATATTGTTTGCAGCGCAATAAGCTCTATTGCGGGCACAGCTTTATTAGGACTTATTAAGGTATCTTCCCAAAAGGTCGAGTTTGTAAAAAACGACGAAGATGGTTATCTAAAATTTGATGTTCCCACCGCTAAAAGCGTTGAGGAAGAGATAAGGCAAGATGCTATTTTAGAGACAATGCTACTAGGGCTTAGGGACTTGGAGAAAGGATATCAATCCTTTATAAACTTGAAAGAGGAGGTTATATAACATTATGTTTTTGAATATTCAATTATTCGCCCATAAAAAAGGTATGGGTAGCACAAGAAACGGTCGTGACAGTGAAGCAAAAAGACTGGGACCGAAGAAAAGTGATGGACAAGGATGTCTAGCTGGTAATATATTGGTAAGACAGAGAGGAACAAAATTCCATGCTGGCAACAACGTGGGAAGAGGTAGCGATGATACTTTGTTTGCTCTAATAGATGGTGTGGTAAGGTTTGAAGAGACCGGAAGCAGAATTAAAAGAGTTAAGCAAATTAGCGTTTACGCGAAATAAATTTTTTAAGTGAAATATCGTTTTGAGCCTGGCAAAATTATCATAGAAGAGCCGACAGATTTCGATATAGAGCATATTCTGGACTGTGGACAGGTGTTTAGGTACCAAAAAGAGGGGGATTCTTTCCACCTTTTTGCTAAAAATAAATATTGCCTATTGCATAAAGAAAATGGTCGTGTTATAATAAATACTAATGAAGCGCAATTTTTTGCCAATTATTTTGACTTATGCACAGATTACGGCAATATCAAAGATAATTTAGGAAAATATTGTGGCTTGCAGGAAGCCCTAAAGTACGGCTTTGGGATACGGATACTTAACCAGGATCCTGTGGAGATGATTGTTTCCTTTATTATTTCCGCCAATAATAATATACCTAGGATAAAGGGAATTATAGAAAGACTGTGCTCGGGTTATGGAGAGCAAACAAAATACGGCTATGCTTTTCCTACATTAGAGGCGCTTAGCGAGGCAGATGAAAGTTTTTTTGTTTCAATAGGAGCAGGATATCGGGCAAAATATTTGACCGAGACTGCTAGGCATCTTAAAGATTTTGATATTGAAAGTATTAGGTCTTTAGATACCGCAACCGCGCGTAAAAAGCTAACTGCTTTGAGCGGAGTAGGTAATAAGGTAGCAGATTGCATTTTGCTTTTTGCTTATAAAAAAACCGACTTGTTTCCTATGGACACATGGAGCCGCAAGATATATAAGGCATTGAATATGCCAAAAAGTCAAAATGTTAACGAGATGAGCCACTATCTTGTGGAGCGTTTCGGGAACCTTAGCGGCTATGCGCAACAGTACTTGTATTATTATTATAGGCAGAAACAAAATATTATCACAAATTAATTTGGAGGACAATATGAACAAACCAAAAATAGCTTTACTTATCGATTTAGCAAGTTTAAGGGTATCTTGTGAAGGATTTAAGAAACTTGCTGAGGATATTGGGCAGAATTATGACATTGTCAGCGTAAAGTTTTATAGCTACGTTGCGAAAAGGAATCGTGATTTTAATGAGTATATCGCGGCAAAAGGATATGACGCCGTTACTCCTATCGCATCTAGAAGAAGAAATAAGCTTGACACTCGTCAAATAATTGATGCAACCTTGATAGGAATGAGCAGCACAATCGATGCAGTTGCATTCGCAGTAGGAGACGGAGATATTCTTCCCATAGTATCGTATTTGAAGTTAAAGGGCATGGACGTTTTGGACATAGACGTAGTAGAGTCCCCTTATATAGAAGCTTTCACTGGATTTATTCCTGTTAAAGATGGCTATTTGAGAGAAGGATATGCAGCGCCGGCAACTAAGAAGCCTGCTCCTAAAAAATCTCCCAAGAAGGTAGTTCAACCCGAAGAAAAACAAGAGAGTCAATATGTAAGCGACGTTAAGTCTATATTAGCCAGGTATAAGAGAGGTTAAAAGTACAATTAAGACAGTATATGCTACAGTCCAAGGGGCTGTAGCATTTTTTATATAAAATAACCTGTGGTAAATAATAAGTAAAATAGCTTGCATTGTTTAGTAGTAAGTTATATAATACATATATTGTAATTAATGTGGTGTAATTTGGCTCAAAAAGCGGTTTTCGATAGTATGATACCTTTTTAGGCGTAACCGCAGAGGGGAGGATTGTATGGAAAAAATAGCAATAATCGACATCGGCTCTAATAATGCTAGGATAGTCATTGTAAATATCTTGGAAGGTGGATATTTTAATGTTATCGACGAGCTAAAAGAGCCTGTGCGTTTGGCTAAGGGAATGGAGGTTGACGGCTTTTTGCGTCCTGCTAGAGTTCAGCAATTGGTAAAGACCTTGCGTACGTTCAAAAACTTGTATGAAAGCCACAAAGTAAGCCGTGTTTTTGCCTATGCTACCGCAGCGGTACGCAGAGCAAAAAATCAAAAGAGCTTTATTGAAGAAGTTTTGGCAAACTGTGGAATCAAACTTACCGTACTTTCTCAAGAGGAAGAGGCAACTTTGGTATACACTGGAGTTATCAATTCAATGGATGTTCCTAAGGGACTAATAATAGATATAGGCGGAGCATCGGTTAAAGTTATTTATTACAATCGTCGTGTTTTGCTTGCTCAAGACACCTTGCCTTTTGGCGCGGTGACTTTGACGGAAAAATTTACAGATATTTGCAAAGACCCTGTTGAACGTTCCAAAATGATAGAAGATTATGTTGTGGACGCTATCAAAAATTTGGAGTGGTTTGATAATCTAGATCCTGATACGCAACTAATTGGCGTAGGTGGTTCATTGCGGAATTTAGGCAAAATAAGCCGTCGTTTTAAGCGTTATCCATTAGATATGGCGCATAATTATCACATACCATTTGACGAATTTAATAATATATATAATACACTTAAGGCTTTGGATATTGACAAGGCGTCGCGCATCAAGGGGCTATCGAGCGCAAGAGCAGATATTTTGCCTGCCGCTTTAGCTTGTTTGAAAGCTTTCGAGAGAAGCAGCTCATTTAGCGAGGTCGTTATTTCGGGAGCAGGTATGCGCGAGGGCGCAATGTTCCGTTATGCGGTTCCTTCCACCATGGAAAAACCAATAAGCGATATTTTGGGACACAGTATATATACTATGCTTTCTCACTTTAATATGAATATAGAGCACTCAGAACACGTTTTTGATATTTCTTTACAGTTATACAGACAACTCAAGGTTCTTCACAAGTTGCCCAGAATGTATGTTAAGGTTTTGCGTATAGCTGCGCAATTGCACGATATAGGCAGTAGCTTTAAGTTTTACGACCATCCAAGGCACAGTTTTTATCTGGTGCTTAACAGCAATCTTTATGGCATACAGCAAAAAGATTTAGTTATGGCAGCTTTGGTTGCCGGCATGCATGGCAATCAGCCTTTAGACGGTGTGGAAATTCAGCAGTATCTTACCTTGCTTACCGAAGAGGACATTGACGCTGTACGGAAACTTGGAGTAATTGTAAGGATAGCCGAGTGTTTTGATCGTAGTATGGGCGCAGTTATTACTTCCCTAACTTGCGACGTTTTAGGGGATAGCGTAATACTGAAAACCGAAGCGACCAGCGACTGCACATTGGAAATAAAGGACGCATTAAATGCTGTTCCTGATTTCCGTAGAGCATTTAAGAAAAATTTGGAAATACTATAAATAACTATGAATAATAAAAAAATCGTTTTGGCTTCTTCCTCTCCACGTAGGAGGGAGCTTTTGCATAATATACTGGAAGAGTTTGCAATAATCTCTCCTAATAGTGAAGAAATCGATGTTGGAGAGCCAGAAGATATAGCCCTTCAAAATGCGGTATTAAAGGCGCGTGATTGCGCAAAAGAAGGGGATATAATAATTGCTTGTGACACCTTGGTTGCTTGCGACGGCAAAATTTATGGCAAGCCTTACACAATAGAATCCGCCATTGATATGATTAAAAAGCTCAGTGGCAAGTGGCACAGCGTTTTTAGTGGTGTATGTGTAAAAACACCTGATAAAGAAGTTACTTTCGTGGAGGAATCAAAGGTAAAGTTTAATGACCTTAACGAAGAACAAATTATTGACTATGTAAAAAAATATTTGCCTTTAGACAAGGCAGGAAGTTATGGCATTCAAGACGGAGTAGTCGTGGAAAAATACTTAGGCGATTTTGACAATATTGTTGGACTACCTGTCAAAAAGCTAAGAGATGTACTTAAGGAGATAAGTTATGTTAAATAAACTGATTGTCGATTTTTGTTCGGATTATGTAACTATTTTTTATAAAAACAAAATAGTTTTTCAGCAGCCGTCGGCAATAATTATTACCAAAAGTTTAGACCCGTCGGTAGTCACTTATGGGAAAGAAGCCATAAAAAGCCGCGAGTTTAGCGGAGAAGACCGTATTTTTGTTTATCCCATAAGAAAGGGTGCGGTTGCGCATTTTGACGGGGTTAAGCTCTTTATTAAATCGGCGTTTCGGGAGATAAAAGAAAAACCTTCTTCGGTGGAGGTATGCGTTCTTGTTTCCTGTTGTCTGGACATTGAGCAAAAAAAAGATATAGAACGGGCTTTTATTGCGGCTGGGTGTGGCAATATATATTTGATGGAAAGATTGCTGGTTTATTCTTCTTTGTCAGAAAAGAGCGGAGCTCCCCTGGTTTGTACCATTTTCGGAGAGGAGAGCGATATCGGCATTTTGAAGGAAAGGTCTATTATGAGCGGCTATTGTTTGGATATGGGCTGTTTCAATATTAACCAGTTACTAAAAAAACTTTTTGAAGAAACTTATAAAATATATATAAATGACCTGGAAATTGATAAGGTAATAAACAAAATAGGCAGCTTGTATCCTAATGATACTTCAAGAATGGAAATAAACGGTTTTGATATTCTGTCGGGCGGAGTAAAAAGAATATCTCTTTGCGCTAAAGACATATTTGAAAAGGTGGATTATGTTTATTCGCGTATACTCAAAGTAATAGAAGGCGCGCTTATGGCAGCTCCCGGCGATATTGTCAGACAAACGGCCGATAAGGGTATAATTTTTGGCGGCACCGGCGTTTTGATGCAAGGCTTTGAAGAATATGTTTATAGAAAGCTAAAAATATTCCCGATATTGGTTAAGAATGCTGATTTTTATTTGGAAGCTTGTTACTCGCTAATTTCCGATGAAAAATGGCTATCTTCTTATTTGGGAATAAAATTGTAATTTAAGATTTTAATATTTTAGAATAATATAAGAAGACCGCTATTGCATTCTTTTATAGAAGCTTAATGTATCGGTATATACTTGTTAAAATAATACAAAATAATGATATAATAAATAAAAAACACCCTCGTGTTTGCAAAAAATAATCAAGCGTAGGGATTAGCTTAGACAGATATTTTGCAATTGGATATCTTTTGCATTGACAAATTTTCTTATAATAGGTCATAATTACAGCCCCATTATTAAGAAGCACAGATAATTTTTACTTGCAAGAATCCTTTGCTAATGGTATACTGTCATTATATTTAATT
>CAYIZR010000063.1:0-6483 GCA_964367755.1 uncultured Christensenella sp.
CAATATGCAATAATATAAGATACATATTTACTCAAATCCGCTTCAATAAACCAACTGGCCTCTCTGATTTCGGGGTTAATGTACGATAAGTTTGTGCTAAGTACCGCTGTAAATAGTCCTTGTTCAAATGCTTCCTGGAACTTTTGTTTGCCCTCGGTAAATAAAGCAAAAGTTGCGTTTAGGAAAATTTGTTTTGCGCCATCTTCTTTGAGGTGACGACATAGACGCAACATAGAATCTCCTGTTGCAATAATATCATCAGCAACAAAAACAACTTTATCTTTTACGCTAGTACCTATATATTCATGGCTGACTATTGGATTACGCCCGTTAACTATTGTGGTATAATCTCTTCTCTTGTAAAACATACCCAAGTCAGTGCCCAAAACAGAAGCATAATAAATATTTCTGTTCATTGCTCCTTCGTCGGGAGCAACAATCATAAAGTTTTCTTTATCAATAACCAAATCGGCATAATGAGTTCTTAATGCTTTCATAATTTGATATGTCGGGAAAAAATTGTCAAAGCCCATTAGCGGAACTGCGTTCTGCACTCTGGGGTCGTGCGCATCAAAAGTAACTACTTCTTTAACTCCCATATTGTAAAGCTCTTGCAGCATTTGAGCGCAATCTAAGGACTCTCTCGCGTTCCTTCTGTGCTGCCTTCCACCATATAATATAGGCATAATTACTGTTATTCTTTCGGCCTTGCCGCCCGTTGCCGATATTATCCTTTTTAAGTCTGCATAATGGTCGTCCGGGGACATACAATTAAGGTTGCCTAGCATATTATATTTGCAGTTGTAGTTGCCTACGTCTACCAAAATAAATAAATCTCTGCCCCTAACGCTATCAAAAATCATGCCCTTTCCATCACCTGTGGTGAACCTAGGGCAATCCGACCTCAATATAAATGTGTCTTTTCTTTTGAAATCATCGCTGTGTTTAGAAAGGTCCCTGTTGTACCAATTAACTAGAAAATTATCAACTTGTTTACCTAGTTCTTTGGCTCCCTCTAATACGATTAGTCCTAAAGGGGCAACAGCAGTTGGTTCGTCAAATACTTCATTGAAAAATGTGGGCATACATCCTCCCTTGATGTTTTGGGATACGCATATTATATCATAACGTTATCCTCTAAGCAAATAAAATAGGGAGGTATAAAACATTCCCCGCCACTTTATTTATGGTAATTATATAAAAATACCACCCTAGGGTGGTATTTTACTTATGATTGATAGAAGTCTCCGCATGTCTCGGGATCATCAGATTCTTGATTGCTTCCCAAGAACTGGCTCTTGTATAGGTCACAGTAGAAGCCGCCTTTTTCCATAAGAGTTTCGTGATTGCCTTGCTCTACAACATCTCCATGGTTCATTACCAATATGACAGCAGCCGTTTTTATTGTTGACAAGCGATGAGCAATAACGAAGCTTGTCTTTCCTTCCATCATAGCCAGCATTGCACTTTGGACATATTGTTCCGTTCTTGTATCAACAGAACTCGTTGCCTCATCCAGTATAATAATCTTAGGATTCTTCAAAATAGCTCTTGCAATGGTCAATAATTGCTTTTGTCCTTGCGATATATTGCTTGCATCGTCGTTTATCAAAGAATCGTATCCTTTTTCCATACTTTCGATAAATTCATGCGCATGTGCCTGTTTAGCCGCGCTAACAATATCTTCCATAGTGGCATTTTCGTTGCCATAGGCAATATTTTCTGCAATTGTGCCCTTAAATAGCCAAGTATCTTGCAATACCATTCCATATAGACTACGTAAATCATCACGGTGCATATGTTTGATATCCCTTCCATCTATGGTAATCTGTCCGCCTGTTAACTCATAGTAACGCATAAGAAGATTAACCATTGTAGTTTTGCCAGCTCCGGTAGGTCCGACTATAGCTATACTTTCTCCTGCGTTGACGTGAAGATTAAGGTCTTTAATCAAAGTCTTATCATCGGTATAGCTAAACTCTACGTGCTTGAACTCAACTTCACCTTGTATTCCGCTAACGTCTGTATGCTCGTCATCCGGCTCCATCTCTTCTATCTCGAACATCTTAAATACACGCTCAGCGCTGGCTATAGATGACTGTATTGTACTTGCTATATTACTCACGTTCTCTATAGGCTGCGCAAACTGACGGGTATACTGAATACAAGCCTGAATATCTCCAATACTTATTATACCTATACCAGCTCTATATCCACCCAAAACGCAAATGGCAACATAACATAGATTGTTTATCATTTTTATTGTTGGCAAAATAATACCCGCTAAGAACTGGGCTTTTCTTGTTGCCTTAAGCAAAAGCTTATTTGTTTCTTCAAAAGTTAAAATGCTCTCTTCAACGTGATTATATAGTAAAACTATACGATGTCCGGCATACATCTCTTCAATGTGTCCGTTAAGTTTACCAATAAGCTGTTGCTGACGAGAAAACTCCGCTTGGCTCTTTTTTATAATTGCGTTGGAAACGAGTAGCAATATAGGCACGCTACAAATTGTTACAATGCTTAGTAGCCAATCCAACCTAAACATCATAAACATTACGCCACAAATTGTAGTCACCATAATAATAATCTGATTTATGGTATCTTGCAAAGTTACCGCAACTAATTCTACGTCGTTTGTTAGTCTTGACAAAATCTCACCTACACAAGTGCCGTCAAAATATTTTAACGGTACCCTGTCGAGTTTGTCTTTTATATCATAACGCATACGTCTAACAACGTGTTGCGCCATACTTGCAGCAATCATACCACTGGTAAAAGTGAATAATGCGTTCAAACAATACAAAGAACCTGCGGTAAGACATATTTGTCCCACATAATGTAGGTCTACATCCTTAAAATACTGAATGCTCTCTACTAAGTGGTTAGTAACCTTCTTAAGTATGTCCGGCACCCATACGCCAAACCAAGCGCCAGCTATTGAAATAAACACCATAGACAATAGAGCAATCATTTCCGGACGCATATATTTTAATAGTCTTACTATAGTTTGACCAAAATTCTCCGGCCCTACTACCTTGGCAACATTTATACTGCTTGCGCCAAAGGCTCCAGCCATATCCATCTTGCCAACGGAGGATACTTTTTCTTCTTCGACCTGAACTATTTCTTCGTTGTCGTTCATAATCCTACCTCCTCTGAGCTTAATTGGCTGAGCGCAATATCCTGATATAACTTACAATTATGAATAAGTTCTTTATGCGTACCTTTGCCTGCTATTCTGCCATCGTCGAGAACAATAATCTCGTCGGCATCCATAATTGTACCTATTCTTTGGGCTACGATAATTACTATGCTTTCTGCGGTAACTTCTCGCAAAGCCTTCCTAAGTCTGCTGTCAGTCTTAAAGTCCAACGCCGAAAAGCTATCGTCAAATATGTATATCTCGGGCTTACGAACAATTGCTCTTGCTATAGATAGTCTTTGCTTCTGTCCACCGCTAAAGTTCTTGCCGCCTTGCTCTACGGTATATCCTAATTGATTTTCTTTCTCTTTAACAAAAGTGTCACTCTGCGCAATCCTAAGCGCTTCCCACATCTCTTCTTCGGTAGCATCCTCTTTGCCGTATTTTAGATTGTCGGCAATTGTTCCGGTAAAGAGCATACTCTTTTGTGGAATAAAGCCCATTTTACTTCTTAGCTCTAATTGAGGATAACTTGATACATCTTGACCGTCAACCAAAAGCGAACCTGATTTTATATCATAAAACCTAGGGATAAGATGAATAATGGTACTCTTACCACTACCTGTACCGCCAACGATTGCCGTAACCTTGCCTTTACGACAAGTAAAGCTAATGTCTTCTAAAATGTTTTTATCGGCATCATCGCTATACTTAAAGCAAACGTTTCTAAACTCAATCGTACCGCTCTTGTCACTCTTGTTAACAGCGTCTTCTTTATCTACTACATTAACTTCAGTATCCATTACTTGCAAAATTCTTTCGGCCGAGGCGCTAGCTCTGGGGAATATTACTATTGCGCTTGCCATAAATACCAATGCCATAGCTATTTGTGTTATGTATTGCGAAACTTCCAACATTTTACCGACGTCGCTTATACTGTCATCGGCTACTTGTTGCGCAGCTCTCCAGAATATACCTACCGAACAACAGTTTAGACAAATATTTATAAGCGGAACTAGTACCGCGGTATAACGCTGCAACTTAACAGCTGTTTTTGTCACACTTACGTTGACTTCGTTAAATCTCTTCTTTTCGTGCTCTTGCTTACCAAAGGCTCTTACTTCTCTAATCCCCGTTATACCCTCTCGCATAATCAAAGTAAGTTGGTCAACCTTCTTTTGAATTACCTTAAACAGAGGTTGACAAACAATAGCCGCCACGCCCGCCGCAATAAACAAAATAGGCAGAACATATATAAGAACCATGGTCATATAGCCGTTAGCCCTAAATGAGAAAACAAATCCTCCAATAATGGTAACGGGAGCTGACAAGGTCGTCCTAAGGATAACTAAAAATACGTTTTGAATTTGGTTAATATCGTTCGTAGAACGGGTTACCAAGCTAGCTGTGGAAAACTTATCAAATTCCACAAGTGAAAAACCCTCTACCTTCTTAAATATCATACTGCGAAGAACTTTACTGAAAAATGCGGCTATCTTGCTACTAAATAGCATTGCGGTAATTGTACAAGCAGATGCAAGCAAAGTAAAGCCCAACATCATAAAGCCTTTCTTAAAAATAAAGTTCATATTGGCTGTTTGAATAGTTATTCCGTCGGGAGTTAGCCACTCCTCACGCGTTTTGTCCACCTTTTGGCTGAGCGCACTGGTTGTGGTACCTTTTTTGCTAAGACTGAGTATTTCGCCCAAGCGCTTAAATCCCGAACTTTCTATCTCATTGCCGCTAACGTTTTCTTCTATTTGTGTCTCACCCATTCCCAATGAGTTCTTAATCCACTTCTGTTGATTCTCATACTTATAAGCAAAGCCCAAAACCTTGTTACAAAGTATTATTTCATAGTCGGGGAAAGGTGTGTATCTCTCTGTTTCTTCATCGTAAACATAAGTTATCAAACTTTTATCTAAAGCAACACCGTTGCTGTCAACTGCTACTCTTACCGTCTCTCCGTTTGCATTAGTGGTGGTAGGTATGGGAAGCAAATTGCCGTTTTCGCTATGCTTCATAGACAATACGCAACTGGTTAATAATCTTTTTGCATCGGCGTTTTCCCAAACGTCGCCCTCGTTGTCGTCATCGTCCTCGTCAAACATCTCCAAAAAGTTTTTAATAGTAATGCCGTTGTAACCGTCAGGCAGACTTATCAAGCTTTCATAATTCATCAATTTATTTATGGCGCTTTCTACAGCAAGTTTATCCTCTTCCTTGTATTGGCTGTAGCTTGTTACCTTATAACCGTATTTTTCGGTCATTTTGTAGAGCTGATATTGCCTAAGTGAGTTCATAAATGGCAAAAGAACCTCATTAAAAAGTTCTCTACTATCCTTTACAGGAATATCTCTAAAATTAAAAGAAATTGCAAAACCGTCTTTGAACTGTTCATTCCAAACCGTCTTTATATCTGTGGTGGAAAACCCGTCCTTCATCTCGAATACCGGAATGGAGTCCTTCTCAAATCCCTCTACACTGCCGGTAATATCTATCTCGCCAAATGGGTTCAACATGCTCTCATGTTCGTACATTGGTTCATAATCGAGATAAATTCCGTCGTTGATTATGTCACTCATCATACCCGGTAAATAAAGTTCTGCCATTGCCGAGCTTGCGAGTAGTATAACTACTATAATCAAGAACTTCGCCATAGGCTTTAGATGCTTAAATAATCGAAACATTACTCACCATTTTGCGGCTTACCGCTTTTCCTTTTTGTACTTTCTAAAATTTCTTTATAACTATTGCAAGAAACTTGCAACCTTCTTCATTGGCGGCAATCATGCCATGGGGGGAACTGGAATTATAAATGATTGAGTCACCCGCATTCAAAACTTCGTCTTTGCCGTCTATACTAAAATTGAGAGAGCCCTCGAGAACATAGTCAAACTCCTGTCCTTCGTGAGTGTTGGTAGGAATAGGCTTTGATAAAGCCTCTTTATTGAATGGAACGTGTACATAAAGAGGGTCGATTTTGTGATTGTAGAACCTGCTGGCAAGATGAAGATATTGAAAACCTTCCCTTCTGTCCACTGGCAAGCCGTGACCTTTTCTTTCGATAGCGTAAGAATGTAGTAAAGATGTCATTCTTCCCGTCAAAAGCTCAGATATGTCAACTTTGAACCTATTTGCGCAACAATTAAGAAAGCTGAAAGCATAGTCTACTTCTCCGTTTTCGTGTTTAAGATAATCTTCCACAGTCATTCCACAGTGCGAAGCCATTTCTGTAGCAGAGATATTCAAATCTTCTCGTAATCCCTTTATACGTTGAGCTATAGCCTTTATCTCCATAGTCCTCTCCCGAAACATTATAATAAATTATACTAACT
>CAYIZR010000064.1:0-6452 GCA_964367755.1 uncultured Christensenella sp.
GATTAAGGGTGATAAAGAAGTAAAAAAGTATTATCCTAATACAGTACTAATTGACGAAGAGGAGTATTTTAAGGAGTATTCCGACCTCATTATTAAGGTAAAAATTGTTGACGGGACTGAACAAGCTATTGAGCATATAAACAAGTACAACACAAAACACAGCGAGGCGATAATAACTAGCGACAACATTGAAAGCGAAAAGTTTGTTAGCAAAGTGGACGCTTGCGCAGTGTATGTCAACGCTTCAACTAGATTTACCGATGGATTTGAACTAGGACTGGGTGCAGAAATGGGTATATCTACTCAAAAATTGCATGTCAGAGGTCCTATAGGATTGAAGGAACTTACTTCGGTAAAATATGTGGTCAAAGGGACGGGTCAAACTAGGTAATATATTTGCATACGTACTTTAGCTATGTTATAATAACTTAAAGTAAATCGGAGGCTAGACATGAGAAAAATTGGCGTATTGACCAGCGGAGGCGACGCTCCCGGAATGAACGCCGCTATAAGGGCGGTAGTCAGATACGGCGGGAAACAGGGATTTGAAGTATACGGAATAGAGTGTGGTTTTGATGGTATGTTAAAAGGTCAAATTTATAAGATGGACTCCCGCTCTGTTTCCGACATAATACAAAAAGGCGGTACTATATTAAAGACATCGCGCTGTCCTGAGTTTAAGGAATTTGAATACAGACAAAAAGCGTATGATATTTTGCAAGCGTACGGAATAGAAGGATTGGTAGTAATAGGCGGAGACGGCTCATTCCGAGGAATTAAGGACCTTAATAACGATTTTGGCTTGCCTTGCGTAGGAATACCCGGGACTATAGATAACGATCTTGCTTACACTGATTATACATTGGGCTTTGATACCGCGGTTAATACCGTTCTTAGCGCAATAAATAATATACGAGATACTATGACGGCGCATAATAGAGCGTGTATTATCGAAGTTATGGGTAGAAAATGTGGTGATATAGCTGTGTTTGCCGGATTATCGGGCGGCGCAGAAATTATTATGGTACCCGAAATACCTATGGATGTAGATACCGTTTGCCGTACTATTAGACGCGACAAAATAAAAGGCAAAAATTCGGTTATTATTATTTTGGCAGAGGGCGTTTGTTCATGTACCGAGCTAAAAGAGCAGATTTTGTGCAAGGTAGATGACTTGTCTATACGTACCGTAAAATTAGGATATTTGCAAAGGGGCGGAGCTCCTTCTATGTCTGATAGAGTACTTGCTGCAAGATGCGCGGTAAGAGCGGTTGACTTGCTTTCTGATAAGGATTGCGGAGGACGAGTTGTGGGAATAAAGGATAACAAAATAGTAGATATGGCCATTGACGAAGCTTTTGCTATGCCTGGAAAATTTAATAAAGATTTATACAAAATTGCCACGATTTTAGGGCAATAATATTATTAACGGAGGTTATTTATGGAGAATTTGGTTGGCGCATGTATGTTCGGTCAATCCGGCGGTCCCACGTCGGTAATCAATTCCAGCGCGGCAGGAGTGTTTTTGGAGGCTTTAAGTCAAAAGAACATTACTAAGGTTTATGGCGCAGCTAACGGAATACAGGGCATTTTAGATGAAAATTTTTATGATATAGGAGAGGAGGACAAGAAAGAACTTTTGCTTATGAAGAATACACCTTCTTCGGCGCTTGGTTCGGTTAGATATAAGCTAAAACCTCTTGAGCAAGACGAAACTGATTATAAGAGAATTTTGGAAGTATTCAAAAAGTATAATGTTAGATATTTCTTCTATAATGGTGGAAACGACAGTATGGACACTTGTAACAAAATAAGTAAGTATTTGTTAAAAAGTGGATATGATTGTAACATAATAGGCGTACCAAAAACTATAGATAATGACCTTTATGGAACCGACCATTGTCCCGGATATGGAAGTGCAGCAAAATACATAGCAACAACAATGATGGAATTATATCTTGACGCTACAGTTTATAACAAAGGTCAAATTACTATTGTAGAAATTATGGGTAGAAATGCAGGTTGGCTAACTGCCGCAAGTATGCTTGCTACAAGCAAAGGATTGGGTCCGGATTTAATCTATTTGCCTGAAAAACCTTTTGATGTAGATAGATTTTTAGTAGATGTTAAGAAAGTAGCCGACAAAAACTCAGGCAAGTGTATAGTAGCATTGAGTGAGGGAATAAAAACCCTTGATGGCAAGTACGTTGTAGAGTCTTTGGCTGCCGCTAATGCAGCAAAAGATAGTTTTGGACATACTCAGCTTGGAGGTGTTGCTGCTACTCTTGCTAACTTGGTAAGTGAAAAAATAGGCGGCAAGGTAAGAGCCATAGAATTTAGCCTTATGCAACGCTGTGCCGCTCATCTTGCAAGCAAAAACGACGTTGAAGAAGCCTTTAATGCAGGCAAATATGCGGTAAAATATGCTTGTGAGGGAGAAACCGATAAAATGGTAGTATTCCATAGAACAGATGGTAAAGATTATAAGATACTATACGAGATAATGCCAATAGAAAAGGCAGCTAATACCGAAAAGACCGTGCCATTAGAGTGGATTAGAGAAGATAATAGCGGCCTAACACAAGAATTTATTGATTACGCTTTGCCTTTGATACAAGGAGAAAGCAAAGCTCCACTAGAAGACGGTTTGCCCCGTTTTGCCAAATTGAAGAAAGTTAGAGGATAATTTTTGACAAATAAAAAGAAACTATATATAATAATCGGCTCTATTGTGCTTGCGATTTTAATCGCCGCAAGCATTGCCGTGCCTATATTAGTAATAGGTAACTTACCCAAAGTTCCTTCTCCTGTTTTTGCCGAGTTTGACCAACTTTCTGATATGACAATAAAGGTGGAATGGAAGAAGATTTATAAAGCGCAAAGCTATTATTTTGAGTATTGTTACGGCAACCCCGTTGAAGACGGCGCAGTAATAATTGATGGAACCACCGAAAACACATTTTTTTCCATAGAGAGGAGAAAGGGAGTTTTAAGTGTTAGAGTGAGAGCCTCTTTCGATAGCAAAAAAGGTAGCTTTTCACCTTGGGCTAGAATAAATATCGCCCCTATCAAGCTAAGCGCCCCTTATGTGTCAATATCAGACTCGCTAAACGTTAGTTGGAGCGAAGTAAAATACAATTATTACTCAAATAAAAAGAGTGTGCCTTTGTACGTCTATGATTTAAGTATAAATGTTGCGGATGAAGAAATAAATTCTATAAACAACAGTATAGAATTTAATTCCGCTAATATCTCCAGTATTATCATCGGGCTTTTGGCTAACTATGAGTATACCCAAGAAAACTGGGATGACGTTTTTATTACGGTATCAGTTAAGGCAGTAAATTATGCCAAACTAGGTTCGGATAAAATTACTGTGGGAGAATATGCTTTTGTTTATAATGTTTATGACGAAAGTGACTATGCAATAGCCGAATATACGGTTACATTGGAAGATTACCAAAGATTGAAAGCAAGCTTAGAAGGATAAAATATGAAAAGAACAGATTTAAGAAACATAGCAATAATCGCGCACGTTGACCACGGCAAAACCACTTTAGTGGACGGTATGTTAAAGCAAGGCGGGGTTTTTAGAGACAATCAAAACGTTCCTATCTGCGTAATGGATAGTAATGATTTGGAAAGAGAGAGGGGAATTACCATCTTAGCAAAAAATACTTCTGCGGTATATAAAGATATAAAGATAAATATTGTAGACACACCCGGACACGCTGATTTTAGCGGAGAAGTAGAACGTGTTTTGAAGATGATCAATGGTGTTGTTTTGCTTGTGGATGCCTATGAAGGGCCTATGCCGCAAACGCGTTTTGTTTTGCAAAAAGCTTTAGAAATGAAACATAAAATCATTATTTGTATAAACAAAGTTGATAAGGCAGATGCAAGGTGTAATGAGGTTTTGGATGAGGTGTATGAATTATTATTGGATTTGAATGCCAACGATGAGCAAATAGATAGCCCGATAGTATATTGTAGCGGAAGAGCGGGGACAGCATCGCTTAGTCCAGATGCACAAGGCGCTGATTTGCAGCCGTTGTTCGAAACAATAATTTCGCACATAGAGCCGCCTGAAGGCGACGAAAAAGCTCCCTTACAAGTTCTTGTTTCTGCAATTGACTATAATGATTATGTAGGCAGAGTGGCAATAGGTAGAATAGAACGCGGAAGTATGAAGCCAAATACCGAAGTTGTTATTGTGGATCCAACAGGGACAAAAACATATAAGAGCAAGGTTACTAATATTTATCAGTTTTCCGGACTTGCAAAAACCACTGTAGAATTAGCAATGGTAGGTGATGTAGTTAGCTTTTCGGGCATAGAAAATATTACCATTGGAGAAACCGTTTGCTCTCCCGAAAAGGTGGAAGCGTTGCCTTTTGTAAAGATAGGAGAACCTACTCTTCAAATGCGTTTTTCGGTAAATGACAGTCCCTTTGCCGGCAAAGAGGGTAAGTTTGTTACTTCAAGACACCTAAGAGCAAGGCTTATGAAAGAACTGCTTAAGGATGTATCTCTGAAAGTAACCGATGGAAAAACGACTGACGAATTTATGGTAAGCGGCAGGGGAGAAATCCATTTGTCCATTCTTATCGAGAATATGCGCAGAGAAGGCTATGAGTTCCAAGTAAGTACGCCAAAAGTAATTTATAAGGTAGTTGACGGCGTTTTGTGTGAGCCTATGGAAAAATTGATTGTAGACGTGCCTGATACCTGTATAGGTACGGTAATGGAAAATATGGGCAAGAGACAAGGCGAATTAATTACTATGACACCTATGGGAAGTAGAATAAAAATAGAATTTAAGGTACCATCTAGAGCCCTTTTGGGATACCGTAGTGACTTCTTGACGGAAACAAGAGGAGAAGGAATTATGAATAGTATCTTTAACGGTTATGAGGCGGTAAAGGGTACAATGCCCCAAAGACCTTACGGGGCTTTGGTAGCGTGGGAAACAGGAGAAGCTGTTACTTATGGACTTTATAATGCGCAAGGAAGAGGTACGTTATTTATTGACCCGGGCACACCGGTTTATGCAGGTATGGTTGTAGGATATTCTCCCAAGCAAGAGGATATTTCTGTTAACGTATGTAAGAAAAAACACGTTACTAATATGCGCGCTTCCGGCAGTGATGATTCCTTAAGGTTAGAAACACCGAGAAAGTTTAGTTTGGAAGAATGTATAGAGTTTATTGAGCAAGATGAAATACTGGAGGTTACTCCAAAAAGCTTGCGTATACGTAAAGCTGTTCTTAATCACTCTGAGCGTATGAGAAGCGTTTCCAGAGAAAAAAGATAGTGATATTGAGGAGGTGGCACAAAATATGGCAAAAGAAGAAAACAAAAAAGTAGGGTTACTTAAGCACCTTACATTTGCGCCCGAAAGTAGAACAGATGGAGCGGTTTCCGCACCTGTTGAGTTGGGAAGATTCCGTTACTTTAGGCAGGTGTTCAAAAGACGTAATGGGCTTCTAATGTTTGCCAATATAGCCTTTGTGGTTACCTTGTTGCCACTTTTGGCAGTGTTTGTCGTTATGGCCATTTTTGGAGCTGAGAAACTTTCTTATATGTTATCAAACATTACCACTCCACCTTATTTTATGTCGGGAATTGGTTTTGGATTGTCATCTGCAGCATCGGTTTTGCAGGCAAGACTAGATATGCTTAAAGTATATAATCTAATGTTCCTTGCCGCAGGCGCAGCGATGCTCTTTTTGAGTATTGGACTTGCGGGTATTATGCCAATTGCAATGAAGTTTATTTGGAATGATTCGTTTGTGTGTAAAAAAGACAACTACGGCAATCAAGTTCCAAGAGTAATGGTGGAATTTTTTAGGGGCATAAAAAAATATTGGTGGCAAATGCTCATTATGAGCGCTTTAATGGGTTTGGTAATTGCAGGCGCAGGCAACGCGTATGTGTTCTTTTTGGGTAGGTTTTGGCAGGGCTTAGCAGGAGGTGGCGAGTGGGTTATGATTATTTTTGTTTCACTTGTAACACTACTGTTTTTGATGTTTACAATTTATATGCTGCCCATGATTGTGTCTTATGATATTCCTTTTAGGCAGAAGGTAAAAAATTCTATTTTATTAATGTTCCAAATGTTTATACAGACTTTGTTTGTAGTAGCAATCCTTGCGGTGCCTTTTATCATCATTTCGACAACTAGCGGCTTTATTAACGTAATTGTTGTGGCGCTTATGATTGTTTATGGTGGTGCTGTTTATAGTTTGATACTTTGTAATCTTCTTCAGTATTATTCGGAAAAAATTATAGTGCCGGTATATCAGGCAAGATTTGCGAAATCCCGTCCCAAAAGTAAAAAGAAAAAAAAATGAAAGAAGGGCATTAAGCCCTTTTTTTATTGTCTTTTTTTGGTAAACAACCAATTTATACAAATTTAAATTTAATTTTTATATTTAATAATTATTTAATAT
>CAYIZR010000065.1:0-6418 GCA_964367755.1 uncultured Christensenella sp.
CTTATTATAGAAACCGTTTCGCTAATTGCTATGCGGTGAGATGTGCATCTACTTCTTGTCTATGATACCATTCTATGCTAACCTTGTCAAGGAAATCAACATTTTTTTTCGGAAATTTCCTTATTTATTATCTCCAAAAATTCCTCAAGTTTCATTGTTCCCAAGTCGCCCTTCTTTCTGTCGCGCACGGCTATTACATTATTTTCTTTTTCTTTATCGCCGATTATTATCATATACGGTATTTTTTCTAATTGCGCTTCCCTTATCTTATAACCTATTTTTTCACTGCGGACATCGGCTTCCGCTCGTATTCTTGCCATCTTAAGGGCGACAACTAACGCTTTTGCATCCTCTGATGTTCTCTCCGTTAATGACAAAACTTTTACTTGCACAGGGCTCATCCAAGTCGGGAATGCTCCCGCATACTTTTCTATAAGCAAAGCCATAGTCCTTTCGTAACAACCAATAGATGTACGGTGAATAATGTACGGACGCTTCTTTTCTCCGTTTTCATCAATATAGGACATATCAAACTTTTCTGCCAGGAACATATCTATTTGTATTGTAACTAAAGTGTCTTCCTTACCGTGAACATTCTTAATTTGAATATCTAGTTTAGGCCCATAAAAGGCAGCTTCTCCCACTTCTTCGGTATATTTTAACCCAATATGGTCAAGAATTCGCTTCATTTCGCCTTCGGCATACGCCCATTCTTTAGGCTCGTTAATATATTTTTCGGTGTTGTCAGGGTCCCACTTAGAAAAACGGAAACTCACATCGGAATAAAGCCCCAAACTTTTTAACATATAAATAGCCAAATCCAAACAACCACGGAATTCTTGCTCTAGCTGAGAAGGCATACACACAAGGTGAGCTTCACTTATAGTAAACTGCCTCACCCTGATTAGTCCGTGCATTTCTCCGCTGGCTTCATTGCGAAATAATGTAGATGTCTCTGCATACCTTATGGGCAAATCCCTGTAGGATTTTAACCCGTTATTATATATTGTATACTGAAAAGGACATGTCATCGGTCTAAGAGCAAAAACTTCTCCTTCGGCCTCCGGGTCACCACCCATAATAAACATACCATCCTTATAATGGTCCCAATGTCCGCTTATTTTATATAGTTCTCTTTTTGCCATATAAGGAGTTTTTGTCAAAACATATCCTCTTTTCTCCTCTTCGTCTTCTACAAAACGAGTAAGGATTTGAAATAGCTTTGCTCCTTTGGGCATAAATAAAGGTAAGCCCTGTCCGACATTCTCATCGGTCATAAATATACCCATTTCTCTGCCAAGTTTGTTATGGTCGCGTTTTTTGGCTTCTTCTAACGCAAGTAAATATTCTTCCAATTCTGCTTTTTTATCAAAAGCAGTGCCATAAATACGGGTAAGCATTTTGTTTTTTTCGTTTCCACGCCAGTAAGCTCCTGTTACCGATGTCAACTTAAATGCCTTAATATAGCCAGTGGAAGGAATATGAGGACCTGCGCATAAATCAACAAAGTCGCCTTGCCTGTATATGCTAATTATTGCATCTTCAGCCAAGTTTTCGATAAGCTCAACTTTGTAAGGCTCGTCTTTCATCAAAACCAATGCTTCCTTGCGAGATATTTCTTCCCTAACTATAGGAAGGTTCTCTTTAACTATCTTTTTCATTTCTTCTTCTATTTTGCCCAGAGCATCAAAAGCTATAGGGGTCGTGAAGTCAAAATCATAATAAAAACCGTTGTTTATCGCAGGACCTATTGCCACTTTTACATCCTTATAAAGACGGGTAACAGCTTGTGCAAGTGTATGCGCGGCGCTGTGACGATAAGCTTTTTTGCCCTCCTCGTCCTTAAATGTGCAAAATTCCACTTCGGCGTCCTCAAAAAGTTTGGTTCGCAAATCTTTGGTTGTGCCGTTTACTTTTGCACACAAACACACTCTTGCGAAGCCATCGCTTATTGCTTTGGCTATATCAAAAAGGCTACTGCCTTCAGGAAACTCTCTGATATCGTCTCTAAGTTTAATTTTCATATCTACGCCTCTGTTGTTATATAAATTATGTTTATTTTTTGCTAGCCAAGATTAGTGTGCTATCGTCAATGTCGGGGATACCCGATAAAAACACATATTTGGTCATATCTCTGTTTTCAAAAGCAATCGCTTCTCCGTTTGCATTCAAAATCCCTTGTCCCTTATAAAAGAAAACATCCTTATACTTTACGCTGTCACTTTCACTACCGGCAAGCTCACCTACGTTATAGGTCTGCTCCGACAGTATTTTGTTTTCTTCACTATAAAAAGTCACTTGCAAAACTCCCTCGGAAAATGTTGCATAAGCTACAACATACTCCAATAGGCTGCCTTCTTTGAAAAATCTAACTGCGTTATATCCGTCCTCGTTAACATAAGTTACTGAGTTCTTTGCCCAGTAAACAATATAGTTTGTCATATAATCATCAAATAAGACGTCTTCAACGCCATCATTGTAATAAAACATATAATGGTTTTTTACTTCCGCATAGCAATCGGACGCTTTAGAATTGCCATAAATAGCGCCTACTATTGCTCCGCATGTGGAATAAAACTTATCATACTTTCCTATTCCGTCATAACGACTAAGCCCCACTGCTTTATAAAAACCTTTTACTATTTCGCTATCTTGCAACAAAGAATCTCTAATAATCCCAACGATTCCGCCCATAACGCTTTGGTCATACATACTTTCCATAATAATAGTATCGATTTCTACATTTTTTATGGTAGAACCGTCATAAGCGTAGCCTACAGCGCCGCCAACCGTTGCCGATTGAACTTCATTGCCAAGACATTGCTCATTAACATCTATATTGCTAAGTGTAGCGCCGTCAAGGTTGCTGTGGTCTAATAATGCTACCGTTCCGCCAACAGTATTTTTTGTGGCAACTTTGCTAATCAAATCTGTATTTTCGCTAACAATACCGCCAATATCGCAACCGTAAGCGGCAGCAATAACTCCGCCTACATATGCTGACTTGCTTTTTATATTTAGCTTAGCGCCGCTATTTATGTTGGTTATTTTTGAGCCTTTGTTAAGTCCTAATACTCCGCCTGCAATCACTTGCTCAGGCAAAATAGATTTTGCATCGTCAGACCTAACTAAATATCCTTCTTCAATGCCGTTATCGATGTCGGCCTCTCTGTATATTGCTTTATAAACTGCGTTTTCTATTTCCATAGAACTGTTTATATTGCTAAATTCTCCGCCTCCGCTAGAATAAGCAACAACCCCTGCAACATATTGTACGGTGTTGCAAACTTCTCTGATTCCTTGTTCAACGCCCTTATTATCATACGTTTTTACACTGCTATAAACATTAGCTAGCCTAATGCTACCACTAGTTGTAATGTTGGAAAAACTCGAAAATCCCGAATCAAACCCAACCAAAGCTGCGGTATATGACGCAATACCTTCGGTATAATAAAAAATATCGACATTTGACATTGTAATATTACTAATATCAGCGCTTTTCGTATAGCCGAACAAGCCTATACTGCAATAAGACGTCTCGTTAATAACCAAAGTGTCTTCGCCTACAAATATAGGTTTGCCGTTATTTTCCCATCCCTTCAAAGTTAGTCCGCTAATTGTGTGACCTTTGCCGTCGAATTTGCCCATAAAAGCCGTCGTTACATTACTACCAATTGGCTCCCATATATCAATATTGGACAAATCAATGTCACTATCTAGCTCAAATACATATTTGCTGTATTCAAGGCCGGTATAGTTACGCATATCGGCAAGCTCTGCAGCAGTTTTTATGGAGATAGTCTTGGCCGGCTTAATCTCTATTTCTTCGTTTACATTTTTGTTACACGCTGTTAACATACCAACGCACAACAAAAGAATAACAGCTATGATTATTAGTTTTTTCGTCATTTATTCTTTTTCTCCGGCAAAGAGCGTATCAATAAAATTGCCAATATCGTTATACACTTCTTCTCTGTTGATTTCGTTTAGTATTTCGTGTCTGGCTTTGTTATATACTTTGAAAATAGGTTTTAATCCTAATCCCATATAAAAGTTGTTTAGTTTTGCCGCTAATACCGATTTGTTAGATACAGGGTCGTCACTGCCAACAGCTATCATAAGCTTAAAATCTTTGCTGATACTTTTTGCATCTTCGCCGTACATCTTCATTACTCCCTTAAAGAAAGAGGTATAATATTCTAGGCAAAGCGTATATCCGCAATCTGGGTCTTTTTCATATTTGTCTACTTGCTCTTTATCCCTGCTTAGCCATGCAAACTGCTGTCCTTGTTCTTCAAAAGGCTTATTATATGCGCCAAAGCTCATTTTGTTGATTAGGTTGCCTTTCTTGTCCCCGCCCAAAAATAATTTTTGAACTGAAGCTATAGCAAGTCCTGCAGCAATCAAACCGCTTTTCATATATGCTGTTCCCGAAAGAACTGCGCCCACTAGCTTGGAGCTAAATTTTTCTAAATAGCGTTGGGAAAGGAAACTTCCGTAGCTGTGTCCTAATAAAGCAACTTCTTTTTTGTATGTATCTTTCATATATTCACACAAGGTGTCCATATCGTTAATAGTTTGGTTCCAAGAATCCCCATAAACCAAACCATTTTCGCCGTTAATGGCGCCCTTTCTGTGTCCTCTGTGGTCATCTGCTGCCACAATATAGCCCTTTTTGTTAAGAAACGTGGCAAAATCATCATATCTATCTGGATGCTCCGCCATACCGTGAGCTATAAGCACGCAACCTTTAGCGTTCTCAACCTCGTCCCATAAATCTACACTTATTTTAGTTCCGTCAAATGCATCAAGCGTTATGTTCTTCATTTTTACACTCCTTATAAGTTAATAAACATTCATATTATACTACAAGCACGCTTTTTATACAATGAAAAAATACATATAAAACAAATTTATTTTTATATTTATATTATTGTATATACTTTGTATAATTTATAAAAATAGTCCATTTGGGGCAACAGTTCCCATAAAAAACGGTATCAAAAATAGTTTTCAGCTAATACTATAAAACAGAAAGAAATCCTCAATAAAGATATAACAAAATAAGGAGAGGTATGGCAACAATAATTCTTACAGGCGGAGGTACTGCCGGGCACGTAATACCAAATTTGGCGCTTATTCCCGAATTGAAAAAGCATTTTTCCAACATTCACTACATAGGAGGAAAAGGAATAGAAAAAAGCCTCGCAGAGGAAGAAAATATTACTTATCACTCCACCGCCGTAGTTAAATTCCAACGCGGAAAAATTTTTGAAAATATAAAAATTCCTTTCGTTTTGGTTAAAGGTATTTCTCAAGCAAAAAACCTACTCAAAAGCCTGAACCCTGATGTTGTTTTTTGTAAAGGCGGTTATGTTTCGTTACCAACTTCCTATGCCGCAAAAGCATTAAAAATACCTATAGTTGTACACGAATCTGACTTTAGCTTAGGTATGGCAAACCGTCTTGTCTCCAATTTTGCTACCAAAACGCTTACTTCCTTTGTGGAAACGCCCGACGGAGTTTTTGTTGGCAACCCTGTAAGAAAGGAAATTCTAAATGGCGACAAACAAAGAGCAATACAGCAATACCCCATAAACACTGCCAAAAAAACCGTTCTTATTTTCGGAGGGAGTCAGGGCTCGGACATAATCAACAGTACCGTTTACCGCGCATTGCCCATATTGTCAAAAAAGTATAATATAATTCATATTTCAGGCAAAAATGGAGATTTCAATGTAAAGGCAGAAAACTATTATCAGCTTCCATACTCTAATGAAATCAACAATTTATACGCGCTTTGCGACGCTGTTGTATGCCGTGGCGGCTCCAACGCCCTTAGCGAGATTGCCTGTTTAGGAAAAAGGTGTATCGTAGTGCCCTTGCCCAAAGGCGCATCAAGAGGCGACCAAATAGACAACGCTATCAGCTACCAAAAGAGAGGTTTTGTACAGGTTTTGCTTCAAGAAGATTTTTTTGCAGAAAGCCTGAATTATTATCTTGACAAATTGTGGCAAAATCCCCCTCCAAGTAAATTAGACGTTAGCGAAATAAACCACAATATCGTCAAAGAAATATTGTCAGTTATTGCTATAAAGTGACGATAAAAACAACTATTTGACTGTTATTATACAATTTTTATCACCTACAAATTCTATCTGTTATAATACAAATTGAGGTGATTATTATGAAAAACTATATAAAAAAGAATATTAACGGAATTGTATGTTTTTGTCTTATTACTGTCATATTTTTTCTTTGTTTAACCATTATAAAAAAGGAAAATAAAGCTGTTGCCGAAATTCCCGAAATTCACGAAGAAGAACTGGAAGATACCTCCTTAGAAACTCCATTGGACAAAGAAACCGATAGCGCTGTTTTATCTTATAAAACTATTCTTCCGAAACCACCCATATCT
>CAYIZR010000066.1:0-6392 GCA_964367755.1 uncultured Christensenella sp.
TTGGTTTTTAATTACTAAAACAATATACAATAAACAAAAAAACAAAATATTTGGAGGATAAAATGGCAGTAAAATTAAGATTAACAAGAATGGGTTCAAAGAAAGCTCCTTTCTATCGTATCGTGGCAACCGATTCACGCAAGGCAAGAGATGGACAATACATCGAGCAAATTGGTTATTATAACCCTTGTAGTGAACCTATCGAACTAAAAATCGATGCAGAAATAGCTAAGAAGTGGCTAAGTGTGGGTGCGCAACCTACCGATACAGTCCGTGATTTGTTCTTTAAAAACGGCATTATCGAAAAGAAATAGGTGTGATTATGTACGAAGTAGTTGATTATATCGTAAAACAATTCGTTAGTGAAGATAATTACGAAATAGTAATGGTAGAAGATGGCGACAACGTCGATATACGCGTTATGGTGGACAAAGACTATGTTGCATGTATCATTGGTAGAGGCGGCAAAATCGCTAAAGCGATAAGAACTATTGTTAAATCAGCCAGTCAAAAAATGGATAAAAGCTATTCTGTTTATGTCGAGGAAAGATAAATGCTTATCATTGGCAAGGTGCTTAAAGCGCACGGCATTAAAGGGGATATTAAGGTAGAAAGCTACTTAGACACTTCTCAAAAAATGCTGAAATTAAAGGAAGTTTTTATCGACGGCAACAATTATAAAATTGAAAGAACTGCGCAAAGCGGTTCTTTCGTGCTGTTAACGCTAGGCGGCATTGACAATATAGAGCAAGCCGAAAAGCTAAAAAGTGCAATTATTTCTTGCCCCAAAAAGGATTTGCCTCCAAATGAGGAAGGCAGATATTTTATTGACGATGTTATTGGTTGTAGCGTAACAAACGGTGAAGAGATATTGGGCAATGTTGTTGATATTTATCAGTACGGTAGCGCCGATATTTATGTAATTAGTGGTAGCAAAGGACAAATAATGTTTCCTTTAGTGGAAGGCGTTGTAAAAAATATTGATATAAAAAACAAAGAAATTATTGTAAATAAAGATAAATTTGCCGAGGTGGCTGTCTATGAAGATTAGCGTAATGACGCTTTTCCCCGAAATTTATCAGACTTTGGAAGTCAGTATAATCGGGAAAGCCCTAAAAAAAGGGATTTTTGAAGTGGAAGTGTATAATATCAGGGATTATTCTGTCGACAAGCATAAGCGTTGCGACGACTATCCCTTTGGCGGAGGCGCAGGAATGGTAATGACTCCTCAGCCTTTGCATGATGCAATAATTGCCGCCGACCCAAACCACAGTGCAAAAAGGATTTATCTTAGCCCCAAGGGCAAGACCTTAAATCAAGAAATGGTAGAAAAACTTTCCAAAGAAAGCGAAATTCTGCTTGTTAACGGCAGTTATGAGGGCATAGACCAAAGAATCATTGATATGGATATAGACGAAGAGCTATCTATCGGAGATTATGTTATTACAAGTGGAGATTTAGCTTCCTTAGTGGTAATAAATGCGGTAGCAAGGTATATCCCTGAGGTGTTAGGAAGCGAAGAATCAACAAGTGAAGAAAGCTTTGCCAATGGATTACTAGAGTATCCGCACTATACTCGTCCCCAAGAATACTTAGGAATGAGCGTTCCTAACGTACTTCTTAGCGGCAATCACGCAGAAATTGCCAAATGGCGCAAACAGCAGAGCATATCACTAACAAAGAAATACCGCCCCGACCTATTTCAGGAATAACAGCAAAGGTAGTTTTATAGGTATAATAAAAAAAAGTATAAATATGTATGGGAAAAAAATTTAGAGGAGTAAAATAGATGCATATACAGTGGTACCCAGGTCATATGACCAAGGCTATGAGAATGATGAGCCAACAAATGAAGGTGGTAGACAGCGTTGTTTATGTGCTGGATTCTCGCGCTGTGATGGCTTCTATAAATCCTTCTTTTGATGAGCTTATCGGGAATAAACCAACTTTGTATGTGTTAAACAAGGCGGATTTGGCGCCTCTTAGCGAGGTGGAGAAGTGGAAAAAGTATTTTTTATCGAACAATAAAAAATGTATCTCCGCCAATTCTTGCCAAAAAGGTAATTCCAACATAATTATTTCCGCTCTCAAAGAAATCAATGCCGAAAAAATTGAGAGATATAGCCAAAAAGGTATTACAAAAACTATTAGAGCTATGGTTATCGGCATTCCTAACTGTGGCAAGTCAACACTAATAAATAGTTTGATTGCCAAAAAAAGGACTGTTACAGGGGATAGGCCAGGGGTTACTAAAGGTAAGCAATGGGTAAGTATTGACACATATATTGACTTGCTTGACACGCCCGGAACGCTTTATCCCGATTTTTCCGACCAAAACAAGGCAATAAATCTTGCTCTTATTGGCAGTATCAGGGAAGAGATTTTGGATATAATTGAGCTTGCTAAAGAAATGGTGGCTTTTTTGTCAAAAAATTATCCCGAAAAATTGATAGAAAAATACGGACTAAAGCAAATAAGCGACGATTATTATGAGAACTTATCCGCCATTGCAAAAAGGCGGGGCTACATTGTGCGTGGAGGTGAATACGATTTAGAGCGTACGGCCTTAGCAGTAATTCAAGATTTTCGTAAGCAAGCCTTTGGAAAAATTATTTTGGAAAAAAAGGACGACTATGACCAACCTTTTTGAGTATGAAAACCGCTATTTATCGGAAGGCTGCCGCTTTATTGCAGGCATGGACGAGGCAGGCAGAGGGCCTCTAGCCGGCCCCGTTATGGTAGGTTGCTGTATTATGGATACAGACCATATTATCGAGGGAGTAAACGATAGCAAGGCTCTTTCTGCAAAAAAAAGAGATGAGCTCTATGATAAAATAATTAAGCGGGCAGTATGCTACAAAACGATAGCAATTAGCGAGGAAGAAATTGACCAAATAAACATCCTTAACGCTACCAAAAAGGGTATGAAAGAGGCATTAAGTTTTATGTTCCCAATTCCCGAAATTCTACTTGTAGATGCCGTAAAGCTTGATTTTGGTATCCCTAGTCTTTCTATTATTCACGGAGACGCTCTTAGCTATTCTATAGCTTGCGCATCAATACTTGCTAAGGTAGAAAGAGACAGGCTTATGCAAAAATATGCTTTGGAGTATCCTCAATATGGATTTGAAAAACATAAAGGTTATGGTACCAAAATACATATAGAGAGCCTAAAAAAATATGGGCCGTGTCCAATTCATCGTCGGACTTTTATTAAAAACTTTTTTAGCTGAATTATGTACAAATGTGAAGACGGCATAAAAGGGGAATTAGCCGCCCAAAAATATTTAGAAGAACTTGGTTGGAAAATAATTGCCACAAACGTATCTTTTTCTAGGGTCGGCGAATTGGATATTGTTGCTTTAGATGGACAAACAATGGTATTTGTGGAGGTTAGAACAAGGGCAGATAACCGCTTTGGGCATCCTTTTGAGACTATAACAAAAGAAAAACAAAGAAAAATTGTGTCGGCCAGCCGTCGATATATTATGGAAAACAACCCAAAATGCCAATTTTTCCGTTATGACGCAATTGCAGTGCTTCATGATAAGGTAGAGCATTTGCCTAACGCTTTTCCTGCATACTGGAAATAGCGATAAAGCTAAAAAAATATATCAAAATCACTTGTAAAATTATTGTATATTTGATATTATATTATAGACTTGCAACAGTCCTATGCAGGAGCGCGGCAAAAAACATATATTTCGCGCAAATTTAATGCCCTGTAAGAATGTTGTTTATGTAAACATGGAGGTAAGTCAATGGCAAACATTATCGATTTGATCGAACAAGAGGGATTAAGAAAAGATATCCCAGATTTCCGCGTAGGCGATACAGTAAAAGTATTCGTTAAGGTTGTGGAAGGAACTAGAGAAAGACTTCAAGCTTTCGAGGGCGTAGTAATCGCTCGTAAAAATGGCTCAATTAGAGAGACATTTACCGTAAGACGTATGTCGTTTGGAATTGGAGTTGAAAGAACTTTCCCTTTGCATACACCTAAGATTGACCATATCGAAATAGTAAGACACGGCAGAGTAAGGCGCGCCAAGCTATATTATTTGAGAGGTCGTACCGGAAAGGCTGCTAAGATAAAGCAAAAAAGACTGTAATTTTTATTAAAAAACGGACAACAACCGTTCTGCTATAAGCGGAATGGTTGTATTCGTATAAAAGGGGTATGTAATGAAAAGATACATAAAAATAGTTATTACCGCAGTAATTCTTGCGCTTACGCTTTTTGTCTTTGTCGGCTGCACCGAAAGCGGTGAAAATATTCTGAAAATTGGTGATGATAATACCTTCAATTACGAAAGTATTACCGAAGCGGGTAGCGATTGGACATTTGCCACGGCAGAGACCGCTACAGCATCAAGCGTTTTTTCCATAGTGGATGATGCATTGGTCGTTAACACCACATCGGCAGGCTGGGCAAGAGCTTCTCAACAAGTACAATTATCACCCAACACTTATTACCTTATAGAATATTCTTATACGTCTACCGGTTTTTCTTCTTATAGTGAAACAGGGTATGATGGACTTTTTCTAACACTTTTGGAAGACGAAGATTTTAATACTGGTGACAATGCCGTTCATCATAGAGGTATTGCCACAACCAAAACTACCGGTAAGGTATATTTTAAGACTACACAGGCAAAAAAGACAACTTTGGCAGTTAATGTAGGTAGTGAAGACTATCCTGTTAACGTTACTGCTCTTACCATTAGCGATATAAAACTAATTAAGGTTCCAAAATCGCAAATAGTTAGCGAAGATGCTAGCTACTTTACCTTTGTTTCCGATACCTATAGCGAGGCAAGTGTAAAAAATATTCCTTACGTTGTTTTTGGCGCGCTAGCTATTATTTTACTTTGTTATGTCGGTTATGTTATGTTCCAAAGGAATATGGCGTTAAATGGTGGTCACAAATCAAAATTTATGCTGGCTTTGCGTGACAGCAAATGGCTAGGTATTTTGACAGTTGCAGGAGTAGCACTATTTATAAGATTACTAATTGATGTTCTAGTAACTGTGTTTGCAAGTTCTAAACTGCATTTTATGCTAGGTTATAATTTGGAAGGCTATGCCTCTCAGGCATTATTTATGGGCAATTATGGCACGGTTTTCTTGTCGGAATCACTAGGCAAGTTTGCTGCCAATAATGGATATACCTATATGGCTCCCGAGAGTTCTCCGCTTCAACTATTTATGCTTGCGATAGTAGGGCTTATTAGCAGATTGTTTGGCGCAAATCAATATATAGTGGCGACTTTCTTTGTTAAGTTCTTTGCATCGCTTGCTGATATAGGAACAGCCGTTTTGATTTTCTCTATGGTAAAAAAGCACGTTGGAAATATTGGTGGTACGGTTGTTGCCTTGATGTACGTTCTTCTTCCTGCTACTTTTGCTGTTAGCTCTTTATGGGGCTTTACCGAAAGTATAACGGTATTCTTGATTGCTCTTACTTTCTATTATCTGTTAAAAAACAGCTATTATGGCGTTGTTATAAGCTATTTTGCGGCGTTCTTGTTCTCTTGGACGGCTATCATTATGGCGCCCATAATCATTTTTTATACCATTCAACAAGCTATCAACAACAAAAAGCTTATATTGCCGATAGTTATAGTTACCGTTGCTTCTTTCGTGGTATTCTATTTGGCGCATTTGCCATTTGCATATAATGCAATTAAGAGTGGCACGTTCTTTGCCCCAGTAGTAAATTATTGGAATATGGTATTTGGTGGTGCTATATATACACGTAACGCATTTAATTTCCAGGGAATTTTGAGCAATAACTTTGCCCAAGTATCTACTGAATCCTTAATTGTAACAATAATATTTGTGTTGTTTATTTTGTTTTTGGTGGGGTTTGGATATTTCAAATTTAAGAATAGAATGAATTTGATGCTTCTTGCAACGGCTTACTTTAATATGTTCTTTATGTTTGGAAACAATATGAACCCTGTGGCTATTTATATGTCACTTGCGTTAATGCTGACTTATTCTATAATAAATAAAGAAAAGAGAGTATTTTTCAGCTTTATGTGCTTTACTACTTTGATGTTTGTTAATATTGCATTAGGCGAGCTGCTCGTGCCATACACTACTAGCAGTATGCCGATAATGTCAACAAATGCTGTAACATATGTGTTCGGAGCGCTATATTTGATAATTGTACTTTATTATGTATATATTGTATATGATATTGTAGTAAGCAGAAAGGTAAGAAGAATTCAGCCTATGAACCTAACTTATAAGAATTGGTGGAAGAACGTATTCTTACGTATAAAGAAGGGCTATTACAAGCTACGTATAAAGGTTGCTAAATAAAAATATGAGTAATAATACAAAAACGACTGCATAAAAGCAGTCGTTTTTTTGTATAATCTATAAAT
>CAYIZR010000067.1:0-6389 GCA_964367755.1 uncultured Christensenella sp.
ATATAATTCTTATTGTATTATTTAGTTTCTGTTGAGGTTTTATGTTAAAAAAATTATCAAAATTTATAAAAGGCTTTGAGTTTTATACTTTTATCACTCCAGTACTTATTGTATTTGAGGTGGCGATAGAGGTAACTTTGCCTTTCATTATTTCAAAAATTATTGATGTAGGCATCTATGGTGGTGGCGGAACTCCCTATATAATAAAGTTGGGACTTATTATGGTGGCGCTAGCCTTTGTCAGCCTATGTATGGGCGGTTTGGCAGGAAGAACCTGCGCTGTAGCCAGTATGGGCTTTGCCAAAAATTTGCGCTTTGGGCTTTTTAGCAAGGTGCAAGATTTTTCTTTTGCCAATATAGACCGCTTTTCCACGCCATCTTTAATTACTAGACTTACCACCGATGTAACCAACATCCAAAACGCGTATATGATGTTATTAAGGCTAATTGTACGTTCTCCCCTTATGCTTATTTGTGCCACCGGTTTTGCAATAAAAATCAATACCAGTTTGGCTTTGGTATTTTTGGTTGCCATACCTTTGGTTTTTGTAGGGGTGGTAATACTTGGCGGTATTGCTTATCCCAGGTTTATCAAAATGCTCAAAAAATACGATTTGCTTAGCGCTAGCGTACAAGAAGATTTGGTAGGGATTAGAGTGGTAAAAACTTTTGTGAGAGAAGACCACGAAAGTGAAAAATTCTGCAAGGCAAGCGAGGATGTAAAAAGGTGGCAAATAAAAGCCGAAAAGGTGCTTATTTCTGCAATGCCAATTATGATGATGATGATTTATGTTTGTATCATACTGATTTTGTGGTTTGGGGGCAGTCTGATTATTAAGGGCAGTATGTCTTCGGGCGAACTTGCCAGCTTTCTTTCCTATATTATGCAAATTTTTATGTCACTTATGATGCTTGCTTTTATATTTGTAATGGCGATTATGTCAAGAGCATCGGTTACCCGTGTTATAGAGGTTCTCGACGAGGATTTGGACATAAAAGATAACAGTAGCTCTACTGTGGAAGTAAAAAATGGCGATGTAGTGTTTGAAAATGTCAATTTTAGTTATTCTAAAGAAGCCAAAAAATTTGTTTTGGCAGATATAAATTTGAAAATAAAAAGCGGTGAAACGATAGGCATTATTGGGGGTACGGGCTCTTCAAAAACCTCTCTTGTTCAACTAATACCAAGACTTTATGACGTTACCAAAGGCAGAGTTATGGTAGGGGATAATGACGTTAGGGACTACAAAATCTCCACATTGCGCAATGCTGTGGCCACCGTGCTACAAAAGAACGTACTTTTTAGCGGCACAATCAGACAAAACTTAAAATGGGGCAAGGAAGACGCTACCGATGAGGAGATATTGGAAGCTTGCAAAGTAGCTTGCGCATATGACTTCATTATGGACTTTCCCGAAGGGCTTGATACCGACCTAGGACAAGGCGGTGTAAACGTAAGCGGCGGACAAAAGCAAAGGCTTTGTATTGCCAGGGCTTTGCTTAAAGAGCCAAAGATTATGATACTTGATGACAGTACAAGCGCGGTTGATACCGCAACTGATATAAAAATAAGGACGGCGCTCAAGCAAAAGCTTAAGGATATGACCACTATTATTATCGCACAAAGAGTGGCATCGGTAATGGACGCCGACAAAATAATTGTACTTGACGACGGCGGAATTAACGCAGTTGGCAATCATAAAGAGCTTATGGAAAATTGTGAAATTTATCGCGAAGTATATTCTTCGCAGGTAAATAAGGTGGTGGGAATATGAAAGGCCACGCAAAAATGAAAGGTAAAGAAATGATGAGGGCGCAAAACCCTAAAGAAACTATAAAAAGACTACTAAAGCTATTAAAGCCGTTTCGGGGGAAACTTATTTTAGTAGGCATTTTTATACTTGTGTCTGCGGTGATTACGGTATCACTTACTGTCTTTATCCGCATAGCAATTGATGATTATATCATACCTCTTTCCCAGCAAAGCAGTCCGGATTTGTTGCCCTTTATTAAGGCTCTTATTTTGATGGGTTGCGTTTGTTTTATCGGGGTTATGAGCACTTATGCCTATAACAGAATTTTGATAAATATTACAGGTAAGACTATGCAGAATGTCAGGGATAATCTGTTTGACCATCTTCAAAAGTTGCCAATAAGGTTTTATGATAAGCACACTCATGGAGAATTGATGAGTCGTTTTACCAATGATACCGATACTATGAGAGAGATGATAAGCAGCGCTTTGCCGCAGATATTTTCTTCGGTAATAACTATAGTAGGCGTAGTTACAGCAATGATAATTTATAGTCCGCTTCTTACTTTGATAGTTTTTTTGGTGTTGTTTGGAATGATAGTTTTTGTGGGTAAAATTGGCAAAATAAGCGGTAAATTTTTTATGAAGATGCAAAATACGCTAGGTTCGGTCAATGGATATATAGAAGAACTCATCGAGGGACAAAAAGTAGTTAAGGTATTTTGCCATGAAGACAAAGTAAAAGAAGAGTTTTCAGTTTTGAATACCGAACTATGCAAAAACGCCACTACCGCTAACACTTGCGCTAATATTCTTATGCCTGTTATGGGCAACTTAGGTTATATTTTGTATGTTCTTGTGGCGATTGTCGGGTCTGTCCTAACAATAAATCAAGGGCTTGTTATAAGTATTTCTATAGGTACGTTAATTTCTTTCTTGCAGTTTACCAGAAGTATTGCTCAGCCGATTACCCAAACAAGCCAACATTTTAATAGCATATTATTAGCCCTTGCCGGCGCCGAAAGAATATTCAAAATAATGGATGAACCAGCCGAAGAGGACAATGGTTATGTGACGTTAGTTAATGCAACTATTGACAAAAGCGGCAATGTTATCGAGAGCAAGGAGCGTACAGGCTATTGGATGTGGAAGCATCCGCATAAGGCTGATGATACAATAACTTATAAGGCAGTAGAAGGGGATGTGCAATTTGATAATGTTGTCTTTGGATATGAGGATAACAAGACGGTACTTCAAGGTATTTCTCTTTATGCAAAGCCCGGGCAAAAGGTGGCTTTTGTGGGTTCTACAGGAGCAGGAAAAACAACGATAACCAACCTAATAAATAGGTTTTATGATGTGCCCGATGGCAAAATACGTTATGACGGTATAAATATAAACAAAATAAGGAAGTCTGATTTGCGTCGCTCTTTGGGAATGGTACTTCAAGATACCAACCTTTTTACAGGTACTGTTATGGATAACATACGTTATGGTAAGTTAGACGCTACCGATGAGGAATGCATTAGCGCTAGCAAGCTAGCCAACGCCGACTCCTTTATTACCCGATTGCCAGACGGTTACCAAACGATACTTACAGGCAATGGAGCTAATCTTAGCCAAGGACAAAGACAGCTTCTTTCTATTGCAAGAGCGGCTGTTGCCGACCCGCCTGTGCTGATTTTGGATGAAGCTACATCAAGTATTGACACCCGTACCGAAAAGATTATTGAACACGGTATGGATAAGCTTATGGAAGGAAGGACGGTATTTGTTATTGCTCATAGACTTAGTACTGTGCAGAATGCCGATGCAATCATGGTGCTGGAAGAAGGCAAAATAATAGAAAGAGGCAACCACGAAGAACTTTTGAAGATTAAAGGAAAATATTTTGAACTGTATAACGGTTTGGAACTTGCCTAATATTTTTTAGTAAGTAATTATAAAAAAACAACAGCAGTTTCGCTGTTGTTTTTGTTTGTTAAATGATTTAAGAACTATGCTAGAAGACGACCTTCGTCCTCAATCACTACCAACGCTTTAATTTCTTCTCCTGTTTCTAAATCAAAATAAATATAATAAGTTACGCCGTTTGATGTGGCGACAACTTCTTTGCAAACAACTTCACTGTTCCATTCTGTAGGGATAAGACAATAAACTTGACTGACAATACTAAGACTTTTGTTGAGGATTATTGTTTTTTCGTTATTTAGACTAATATCCCTTTCGATATGATTATATAGATAATTTTCTGCTTCCACTCCAATAAGGTCGCCGTTGTTGCTATTGATTTTTATTTTTACTAAGTCAGGGTAGTATACTATTTCATTTTCATCAAGATAAGCAAAGTTAATATAAACGGTACTGTTGTTATTAAATACCCATACTGCTTTCATATTTTGATAACCTAGCTTTGTTATATATTCTTCACCCTTTGCTGTACATTCTTCTTCACTAAGAGTTGGGTCGTCTATTGCGCAATAGGAGTTGTAAGAAGTGATAAGGCCTCCTTTTTTGGTTATTTGTATGCTTGCTGCTTGTCCGTTTATATCGAACTGATATAGGTAAGCGTCAATAGATGTGGTGCCTTCTCCGATATAGCTTACATTTGTTGCATCGGGGAAGAACTCATTTATTTTTGCCGCGCCTTGCTCTGAAGATATTTCTTCGGCGTCTTTAAGAGATTTTACTTCTCTGTCGTTTAATCCGTCCGAGAAAGGTCCGTCATAGATTAATTCGGGGTAGTCAACCGAGGAATGGTTTTTTATTGCGTCGGTTATTGTGATACTTTCGCTAAGCAGCCGGGTTTCTATTTTTTTGCCTGTTACTATTTTGTCTTCCACTTCCCTTAGTGATTCGCTTATTTCTTTGGTTATTTCATAAAACTTAACAAGATTGGCGGTTTCTTCTTCGCTAAGTTGGGAATTTTTTAGTTTTTTAGAAAGAAAATAGCAATAGTCGCCCATTTGGTTAATGAACTTTATTATTGAGTTGGTTTCTTCATTTACTTGCCCTAATTGAGAGAGATTGGAGGCTGCCACGTCGCATTGACGCCAAATATCGGAAAGAAGTTGTTGCCTAAGAGTTGTACCGGTTAGCACATTAACTTTGCTCAGGCGAAGCTCGATATCTGATAAGCTATCCAAACTTTCGTGGAAGGATTTTTCGTAGATGGAATTAACGGCTGCCTGCGCTTTGTTGTTTTTTGTCACGAATATGCCAAGAGCGGTAGCAAGTCCTGCCATAAGGAGGATGGAGATAACAGAGATGGCAATAATGGTTTTTTTTGTTTTTGTCATAATATACCTCGCTAATTAGCAAAAGACATGTTCGCCGATAGTAAGTTTAATCGGTTTTTGTCTAATCCATGCGTTGGTTGCAGTATTTGGATTGTAATAAAACAAACAACCATAGGTTGGGTCCCAGCCGTTTAGGGCATCTTGCGCTGCTCTTACTGCGGTATTGTTAGGAGCTAAATTTATTTGTCCGTCGCCGACAACGTCAAAGGCGCCTCTTTGATAAATAACGCCGCTAATTGTGTTTGGAAATTGCGAGCTTTTTACCCTGTTAAGAACTACTGATGCCACAGCAACTTGCCCGACATACGGTTCTCCTCGAGATTCGGCATAAACTAGCCTAGCTAGCAAATAAGCGTTGCCCGTGTTAGAGCTTGTGCTAGAAGTTAGACTTATTCCCAAGGCAGCAGCTGTTTTGGAACCGACAATGCCGTCAACGGACAGTCCGTTTTTTTGTTGAAAGTATTTTACCGCGGCAGTAGTTTTGCTACCGAATATGCCGTCAACGGCACCTGTATAATACCCCCAGTTTTTTAGGAGCTGTTGAACTTGTCGCACCGAAGTTCCTGTGCTGCCTTGCCTAAGAGTAGCCGCTTCGGCAGGCTCATTTGAGCGTATTACATCGGTAAACAGCAAAACTGCGGTAAATGCCGTCGAAAGTATAAGCACCACACATATTGCTGTATTTAATTTTTTTGTTTTTCGCATTTTACCTCCTGATTATTCTTTGATTATTTCCCATATTTTTGATTTATAAGTTACGTCTTCTTCTTCGGCAAAACAAAGCGGCGGGTAAGCCACGCACCACCAATTGTCACCTTCGCCTTTGCCTAGCTTAATAATAATTGCCCGATATACTCCTTTTTCTAAAACCAAATCTTTATATTTTCTAGTAGGAAAAGTTTCGTCTTTGATTTCTATAGAGCATTTATATGTAAAATTATTTTGCTCAAGATAGATGTCGATAGTCTTTTTTAGCTCGCTTAAATGACTTTTTACTGTTTTTTCTGCCTGACTTACAGAATTTATTTTTTGGAAAAGGGGAGATAGGTAAACAATCACTTCATCGCGAACACATAGCTTTATTGTTTGGTCGCTTTGAAGGTTGCTATTAGCCCTCACGTGCAACCGCAAATAATTGCTATTATTGTCCTCTTTATTTGAGCAACCACCAATTGTGAGCAATACCAAACAGAATATTAAAATCAATCCCAGTTTTTTTACCATAGCGCTATTATTGACATACAAAACAACGTATATACTTTACTAAAGCAAATTTCTGTGATATATTGGCAATATGCTACAATTCGAAAGAATAAACGGGAAGAGTATTCCCGTAT
>CAYIZR010000068.1:0-6378 GCA_964367755.1 uncultured Christensenella sp.
GCAATATGTCCGTAAATTTTACTTAATTAGGAAAATGATAAGATTTTTAATTATAGTGAAAAAAACTAACCGGAAATTGGTTGGTCTATTTCCGCACTAATTGGTTTTACTTTTAATTTATGCGGAACGCAAACAATGCTACCGCTACCCCCATTTATTTCCATTTTTGTGCAGTCCTTGCCAATAGAGCAATTAGCATCTAAAACAGTTACTTTCTTTTGCTCATTATTTAGCATAATTATATTATAATGGTTATGGGTATCATCACAAAAAACCGTTATTTTATAGCCATTTTCTAAATTTTCTACTACTAAATTTTCTTGATATTTATCAGTTATCAAGAATTTATCGTTATTATAGTAATAAGTCATAATAATTGTTTCGTCCAATATTATTTCTATACCGTCACTTTGCTTATTATCCTTAAAAACAACAAAACCAAGGAACAAAGAGAGGATAATAATTGCCAAAACAAAGTATATTATCAGGTCATATTTTTTGAAAGGTTTGTTTGTTTTTTCTTTTTTTAAGGTAACAAGGCTCATAATTCACCCCATTCCTTTTTTACAAAAGATTGGTCATTGACAAAAAACGCATTGCCCATATCCTTTGTGTAAACAATCTTTTCGCCGTCTTCCATACTAACTAAAGCTACTGCATAATCCTTTAATTTTTCATTAGCGAAAGCAAATGCTTTATCTTTGCCCATTACGCAAAGCGCGGTTGACAAAGCATCACTATAGCTTGCCTTTGCCCCCACAATTGTTACCGAAGAAATACCATTATTTATAGGCATAAGGGTACTTGAATCTATTATATGACAATACTTATTTAGGTCGTATTCAAAATAATTTTCGTAATCGCCGCTAGTTGATACACTAATTTGCCTGCAAAAAACATCTGCGTAAGAATTTTCACTGTTAAAAGGATTTATTAAGGCTACTTTCCAAGCGTTATCTATGGGAGAATCCTTAATTTTTACTGCATTGTCCATTAGACGTAAACTACTTCTACCCACGCTAAAATAGCCATCATTATAACCTTCTTCTGCCAAAAAATCGGCAATTATATCTGTTGCGTATCCCTTACCTATCCCGCCTAAATTTATTAACATTGTATAATCTGTCCCCTCAATTGTTACCTTATTATCAGGTTTTGTGACAAAGTATTTACCTTCTTTTTCTTCAATTTTTACCACGCTAAAATCGATAAGGGAAGAAAAAGCATCTATATATAGTTGGCTAGGGAGTTCTAATTTGTAATCATCTCTGTCATAAGGCTTTTCTTTGGTGTAATCACTTTGGGAAAACCTCGGAGAAAATCCCCATAAGTCAACATATATCCCTAAAGCAGGATTGTATGCTCCTTCGCTAAATTCATACATTTCTTTTGCCAAAGCCAAAACTTCGTAAGTTATCTTGTCTATTTCTATTTCTCCGCCGCTGCTTTTATTAAAATTCCAAATGTCGCTACCCTCAATGTCTATAGATAACTTAGCTTCAATTTCTCCAAGGCGCGTTTTGACCTTTGCCCAATCATCCTCGGCCCTTTTTTGCTCTTTTTTCAAATAGAAATTATTATAAAGCACCCATGTGCTAGTTGTATTAAAATAAGAATACGTAGCAAACTGTTTACCAGACTTTGTATTATTGCACGACATAAGCGTCCCAATAAATATTAGGGACAAAACAGACAATAAAAATATGGAAAAACCTTTTTTAATATTTTTTATATTCATTTTCCTCTACTCAATTACATATAAGCAAGCTTTGCACAACAACTATATCATATTGTAATACATTTTTGCAAAAAACAAAAGGGAAAAATAATTTCCCCCTTAACAAATATAATACACTATAATTATTATTACTAATTATATTTAAGGATACCTTATTGATACTTTTGGTTTACCTAATTTAGTTTTTAATCATAAATAAGGTAATATTTTTTCATAAAGATTTTGACAACTTTACAAAATCAGCAGTGGATAATCTTTCTCCGCGTATCATCGTGTCAAAGCCGTTATCCACAAGTATTTTTTCGGCTGCCTGTTTAGAAATGCTGTAGGTAGCAGTAATATTATTGGCAAGAGTTTTTCTCCGCCACATAAAAGCAGCTTTTACAATTTTTTTGAAATTACTCATATTTTCTATATCGTATTTATTCTTTCTTATGTCAATATGAAGAAGTGAGCTATCCACTTTAGGTATGGGGTAAAACATAGTTTTGGGTATATTTCGAGTTATTTTTGCATCTGAGCAAACATCAACTCCTACAGTAATAGCGCCGTAATCGGGAGTACCGTTTTTGGCTATCATCCTTAACGCTACTTCCTTTTGCATCATAAGTGTTAGACTAACAATTTCTAAATCACTTTCCAAAAACCGCATAATCAATGGTGTTGTTATATAGTAAGGAAGATTTGCCACCACCTTAAATGGAGTTTTTATTATTTCCTTTAGCTGAGTATCACTCATACTTAAAACATCGCAAAAATGCAACTCTATATTATCAAATTCAGCTAATGCTTCTTCAAGAATTTTTTCCAAATTCCTGTCCACCTCAAATGTTATTACTCTCTTTGCCTTATTTGCTAGAGCGGCTGTAAGTGTGCCAGCTCCTGTGCCAATTTCCACAACGGTATCATTTTCATTTATTTGCGCATCAACAACGATTGCCTCTAACAAATTTTTATCTGTAATAAAATTCTGTCCCAATGCCTTGTTGTATCTAAAATTATATTTAGCCAGTAAATCTTTTACCATTTATTACCTCTTTTCTTTTTGTTATTATTGTGATATACTATGTATATACAAAAGATAAATTTAAGGAAAATGTCGTGAATAAATTCGCGGCATTTTTCTTTTTTAGTATCTATCCTTTTTTAGCTTTTAGCATAGTTATTTCTTGATTATATTTGCAAAGGTCTTTAAGCAGGCAAACACCGCAAGACGGTTTTTGACTTTTACAAATATATCTTCCGTGAAAAATCATATGATGATGAAGATTATTCCATTTTTCTATGGGGAATGACTCTTTTAGGTCTTGCTCTACCTGCAAAACGTTTTTGCCTTCACTTAATCCAAGCCTTATTGCCACTCTATTTACGTGGGTGTCTACCGGCATTGCAGGAACGTTGTAAGCAACTGCCATAACCACCGCGGCAGTTTTTCGCCCCACTCCGGCAAGTTGAGTTAATTTTTCAAAATCCTCAGGAACTTCACCGCCGTAATCTCTAATTAGTTGCTTGCTCATTTCTATAATGTTTCTTCCCTTGTTATTAAAAAATCCGCAACTAAAAATATGTGGTTTAAGTTCTTCTAGGCTCAATTTAGCAAACTGCTCAGGCTTATTTAGAACTTTGAACATTTTATCGGTAATGATATTTACTCTTTTGTCGGTACATTGCGCCGAAAGAATAACGGCAACTAACAACTCAAAAGGTGTCTTAAAGTGCAATTCGCACCCCGAATCGGGGTGCATCTGCTCTAATAAGTCATAAATTTTGTTGATATCTTTTGTAAGCATAACTATTGTCTATGTATTCTTCCTCTAAAAAAACGTATTATTTTTTTTATTACTGACGGACAGTTAAAACAAATAATTTTCATAACATCCTCTCTGTTTGTTTCTGTAGGTATAATATGAAAGAAAAAACTATTTTGTGCCATCCTTCATTATTTTTATTGTGCAAGGGGGATTGTGACTGTTAAAAACACTACTACCCGCTACCAAAATATTGCCGCCAGCTTCTATTACCTTTTCAAAGTTTCCTTCGCCGATGCCACCGTCCACTTCTATTGGAATATCCAGGCACATAATGTTGCAATATATTCTTGCTTGCTTAATTTTTTTGTAGGTATCCTCAATAAAAGCTTGACCGCCTTTGCCTGCATAGACTGACATAATAAGCAACAAATCACAATAAGGGAACAAGTGCTTATAGTCTTCTAGCGGAATGTTCGGGTTAAACACAAGCCCGGCCTTAACTTTGTGCTTTTTTATAAGTCTAAGGGTGTTTAACGGATCCTCGCTTGCATCGGGATGAAAAGTAATTACGTCGCTCCCTGCTTTTGCAAACTGCTCTATGTACTTTTCGGGTTTTGTTATCATCAAATGTACGTCCAAAGTCTTTTTGGTAATCTTCCTTATTGCGGCAATCATCGGCATTCCAAAAGTAAGATTGTTTACATAAACGCCGTCCATTACGTCACAATGTATCCAATCTCCTCCCCACATCTCTATAAGATGAACGGTTTTTTCCATATTTACGAAATCTCCGCTGAGTATAGATGGCGCAATGGTGATTGTCTTATCATTATACATATTTTTTCCTCCAAATATCTTTGAACTTGTTGTACAAAACTACATACCTGTTATACCTGTTTTCGTCAATTTCCCCCCTTTTTACAGCCTCTTTTACTGCACAAAATGGTTCATTTGTGTGGGTACAATTTTTGTACTTGCACTTTGACTGCAAGGGTATGAATTCTTCATAATAGTATACCAATTCGTCATACCTTATGTCAATACCCTCTAGTACCGAAAAGCCACATGTATCGGCTATTTGACCGTATTTGGTCTGAAAAATTTCTATCTGCCGAGTTGTGTTTTTTCCTCGCTGAATTTTTTTGCTTAGCTCTCCTGTTTCCAATTTTCTATCAGTCATAATGTTGATTATAGAGGACTTTCCTACCGCGCTTTGTCCTGCAAAACAAATAAGTTTATTTTTGGAATATTCATTCAACTGTGCAATTCCCTCACCAGTCTTTGCGCTGACACAAAATATATCAAAGTCTTTATAAGCGCAAAGCAAACTTTCCCGCTCGTTTTCCTTAAGCAAATCGCATTTATTAAGTACGATAGCGGCAGTTATGTTTTGCGTATGGCAAGACAAAATCAATTTTTCCACCAAGCTCCAGTCGGGAATAGGAGTTACCGCAACGGTGATTAAAAGGACATCAACATTGGCTATATAAGGCCTTATTAGCACGTTTTTCCTCGGATAAATTTTTTCTATAACGTTATCTTTTACCTCAACAAAATCGCCGACATAAACATCAACGTCTTTTTTTAACGTGCCCCTTATCGAGCATACTTTTTTTTCATTATCAAGCTTAACCGTGTATTGTCCGGCAACAGCTTTTATTATTTGACCTTTTATACTAATTTTCCTCCGATAAGTATTTGTTACGTAGTTGTCCGCATGCCCCTTCTATATCGTTACCCATAGAACGGCGCAAGGTATTACTAATGCCCCGTGCGCTTAGGGTATCCATAAATTCTTTTATGGTATCCTTATTTGCCCCTCTTAAGTTTCTTTCCTTAACATAATTAAGATTTATTAAATTTACGTGGCAGTTTATTCCCTTAAGTAAATTAGCTAAACTTTCCGCCTCAAACTTTGAAGAGTTTTCCCCTTGAATAAGAGAATACTCAAAAATTATTCTTCTGCCTGTTTTGTTAAAGTAATATTTTGCCGCCGAAATCAAGCGGACTATATTGTTGCTATTATTTATAGGCATCAAGGATGACCGCTTGCTATCCAAACTTGCATGCAAAGATATGGTAAGCGTTAGCGGTAGATCGCTTTCGGCAAGCTCAATAATTTTGTCACAAATGCCGCAAGTTGATAATGACATTTTTCTTATACCTATATCAAAGCCATCTTTATCGCTGATATTTTTTAAGAACTTAATTACGTTATCATAGTTGTCGAGTGGCTCTCCGCTACCCATTAGCACAATATTGTTAATTTTGCGGTTCTTTTTGTCTCCGCCGTGGCGGGCGTTCGCCGACAAAACTTGACCAACCATCTCCCCACAAGTGAGGTTCCTGATTAGTCCGTTAATCGTAGAAGCGCAAAATGCACAACCCATTCTACAACCAACTTGAGTCGATATGCAAAGCGAATTGCCATAATTATGGGGCATAAATACCCCCTCTACTATATTGCCATCATTAAGTAAGTACAAATATTTTTCTGTACCATCCTTTCCTATAAATACTTCCTTAATAGTAACTGACGTTGCGTAATAATCCTTTGAAAGCTCATCTTTAAGTTTTTGGGGAATATTGGTCATTTCATTGTATTCTTTGTTACTAAGCGCAGCTTGAAAAATCTGGTCAACACGAAAAGAAGGATAACCCATATCCCTGATAAAAGAAAGTTCTGTTTTATTAAAATCTTGCAAGCTTAGCTTTTTTTCATATGACACAAATAAAAGCCCTCCATTCCGTTATTATCAGGAAGAAACTGAATTTCCCCATCATTTTCATAAGGCAAATCAATTTTTTCTTTGACAAAATTTTTATTATTTTCTAAAAAGTACTCTACATTTTCCCCGTTTTCTTTTTTGAATAGCGTACAAGTAGAAT
>CAYIZR010000069.1:0-6268 GCA_964367755.1 uncultured Christensenella sp.
GTACAATGATTTTATTGACAAAGAAAAAAATGAATTATATAATTTTTTAATAACGGCAAAGGTGTCGCAGAAATAATCTGCACGCCTTTTTTTTATAAAGCGAGGAAAAAAATATGGAATTACAACAAAATTTATATCGCGAAGAATTCGAACATGACGCCTGCGGAATAGGCGCTATAGTCAATATCAAGGGTATCGCATCACACAAAATAGTGGACGATGCGCTGCATATCGTGGAAAAATTAGAGCACCGCGCAGGAAAGGACGCATCAGGCGAAACTGGTGACGGCGTGGGAATAATGTTACAGATTTCTCACAATTTTTTCCTGACTGAAGCAAAAAAGTTAAATATAGACCTCAAAGATAGGAGAGGTTATGGCGTTGGTATGTTCTTTTTCTCTCAAGACACTCTCGAAAGAAAACGCGCAATGAAAATGTTAGAAATCATTACCAAAAAAGAAGGGCTTGAGTTCTTGGCTTGGAGAAAGGTTCCCACAAACGAAGCTATTCTTGGCAAAAAAGCAAAAGAATGTATGCCCTCTATCTATCAATGCTTTATTGCCCGCCCTTTAGACAAATCCATTATGGATTTTGAAAGAAAGCTTTATGTAATAAGAAGAGTTTTTGAAAAAAGTGATAACAAAGCATACACCGTTTCTTTGTCGGCAAGAACAATAGTCTACAAGGGTATGTTTTTGGTCGACCAGCTACGCAATTTTTATCCCGACCTAACTAGCGAAAATTATACCTCAGCTATCGCTATGGTTCATTCCAGATTTTCCACCAACACCAATCCTAGTTGGGAAAGAGCTCACCCTAACAGAATTATTCTTCACAATGGCGAAATTAACACCATTCGCGGCAACGTGGACAGGATGCTTACTCGTGAAGAGTCCATAAAATGTGAAGTTTTAGGCGTCGATACAGAAAAAGTTCTGCCATGCATTAACGCATCAGGTTCTGACTCGGCAATGCTAGATAACGCCTTAGAATTTTTGATGATGAGCGGTATGCCCTTGCCCTTAGCTATGATGATTACCGTACCCGAACCCTTCCGCAATAGAGAAGATATAGCCAGAGAAAAACGGGATTTTTATCACTATTATTCCACAATGATGGAGCCTTGGGACGGCCCTGCCGCAATACTTTTTTCCGACGGGGATATTTTGGGGGCTACACTAGACAGAAACGGCCTCCGCCCTGCAAGATATTACCTGACCGAAGACGATACTTTAATATTATCAAGCGAAGTGGGTGTTTTGCCTGTACCCGAAGAAAAAATTATCCAAAAATCTCGGCTTACTCCCGGCAAAATGCTGCTTATTGACACGGTTAAAGGAAAAATTATTACAGATGAAGAATGCAAAAAATACTACTCACAAAGAAATCCCTATGGCGAGTGGCTAAGTGATAACCTAATTCTCCTATCCTCCCTGAAAATACCCAATAAAAAGGTGGAAAAACATAGCCAAATTAGTCGCGATAAGTTATATAAAGCCTTCGGATATACCTATGAATGTATAAAAAACCAAATAATACCTATGGCAAAAAATGGGGCAGAGCCAATAACTTCTATGGGCATTGACATACCTCTTGCCGTGCTTTCGGAAACGCATCAACCCCTTTTTAATTACTTCAAACAGATGTTTGCTCAAGTTACCAACCCGCCCCTAGATGCAATCAGAGAAGAAATCGTCACTGATACAGCAGTCTATTTAGGTTCGGACGGCGACCTTTTGAAAGAATGCCCTACAAACTGCAATGTTTTGGAAATAAACAATCCAATTTTAACCAACATTGATATGATGAAAATCAAAAATATAAACAATCCCAACCTAAAAACCGAAACAATTTCCCTGCTATATTATATAGGTTCTCCTATAGAAACAGCTTTGAAACAACTTTTTGTTTCCTGCGAAAAAGCATACAAAAAGGGTTGTAATATTCTAATACTATCGGATCGTGGCGTTGATGAAAACCATCTTGCCATACCCTCTCTTTTGGCAGTTTCGGCTATGGAACAATACCTGATAAGAACCAAAAAAAGAACGGCTGTTTCGGTAATATTAGAAAGCGCAGAACCTAGAGAAGTCCACCATTTTGCCACCCTTCTTGGCTACGGCGCAAGAGCAATTAACCCGTATCTTGCTTTAGAATGTATAGAAGAAAGCATAGAAAAAGGCATGCTAAACAAGGACTACTACACAGCGGTAGATGATTATGCAAATGCTATTTTGCACGGAATTGTTAAAATCGCCTCAAAAATGGGCGTTTCTACTCTTTCTTCCTATCAATCAGCTCAAATTTTTGAGGCGGTAGGAATATCAAAAGCAGTTATCGAGCCATATTTCACTAATACAATAAGCCGCATTGAGGGCATAAGCCTTAAGGAAATAGACGAGGGTGTAAAATACCGACACGCTCAAGCTTTCGACCCACTAAATCTAAATATGGATTTGACCATAGATAGCGGTGGCTCGCATTTTTTACGTTCACGCAAAAACAGTGAAGACCATATGTACAATCCTAATACAATTATCGCCCTTAAAGAGGCAGTGCAAGCTAATAATTACTCTAGGTTCAAAGAATATACGGCAATGGTAGACGACGAAACAACACCTCACACCCTAAGGGGCCTGCTTACTTTTAATAAAACTAACACATCAATTCCTATTGATGAAGTAGAAAGTGTGGAAAGTATCCTAAAACGCTTCAAAACAGGGGCCATGAGTTACGGCTCAATTTCTAAGGAAGCGCACGAATGTATGGCGCTTGCTATGAACGCTATTGGCGGAAAATCCAATTCTGGCGAAGGCGGGGAAGAACTTGAACGTCTAGGGACAAATAGAGCAAGCTCAATAAAGCAAGTTGCCTCAGGGCGGTTCGGCGTAACCGAAGAATATTTACTTAGCGCCACCGAAATTCAGATAAAAATGGCGCAAGGGGCAAAGCCTGGAGAAGGTGGACACCTTCCGGGCAACAAGGTTTATCCCTGGATAGCAAAAACTCGCCATTCTACCCCAGGGGTATCGCTTATTTCACCTCCTCCCCACCACGATATTTATTCTATTGAGGACTTAGCACAACTTATTTATGACTTAAAAAACGCCAACAGAAAGGCAAGAATATCTGTAAAACTTGTTTCCGAAACAGGCGTGGGAACAATAGCCTCGGGAGTTGCCAAGGCTGGGGCGCAAGTGGTACTTATATCAGGTTATGACGGTGGAACAGGCGCCGCTCCTGCAAGCTCTATTCACAATGCAGGACTGCCTTGGGAGCTTGGTCTTGCCGAAGCGCATCAGACACTTATAAAAAACGGCTTACGTTCAAAAGTAGTCTTAGAAACCGACGGCAAACTTATGAGCGGAAGGGATGTAGCCATCGCCGCAATTTTAGGAGCAGAAGAATTCGGCTTTGCCACAGCCCCACTTATTGCCATGGGTTGCGTTATGATGCGTGTTTGTGACAAAGACACTTGTCCTATGGGCATTGCTACCCAAAACGCTAATTTGCGCAAAAGATTTTGCGGCAAGCCGGAATTTGTCATCAACTTTATGCGGTTTATCGCGCAAGAACTGCGGGAAATTATGGCTTTTTTGGGTATCAAAAACGTTGATTCACTGATTGGTCGTTCTGACTTTCTAAAGTTATGCGATAAAAGTATAAAAAATTGCTCAAAAACTGTGGATATATCTGGCATACTCAACCAAAACGCCAATAATACGGTACATTTTTGTAAAAGCGATGTTTTTGACTTTAATCTAAATACAACCATTGACGAAAGCCATCTCCTCCCCCAATTCGCCAAGGCTATAGAACATAATGAAAAAAAGGAAATAAATATTGATATATCCAGCACAAACCGCGCTTTGGGCACCATTCTCGGCTCGGTTATTTGCGAAAAGTACAAAAACACTTTGCCCGAAGACACTTTTGTTATCAATTGTGAAGGGGGCGGCGGTCAATCCTTTGGGGCGTTTATTCCCAATGGACTAACCCTAAGACTAATAGGTGACAGCAACGATTATTTTGGCAAAGGACTATCGGGCGGCAAGCTAGTAATTAGGCTTTCCAAAAAAAGTAAGCTTATTGCTCAAGAAAATATTATTATCGGAAACGTTGCTTTATACGGCGCCACAAGCGGACAGGCATATATTAACGGAATTGCCGGCGAACGTTTCTGCGTAAGAAACTCGGGTGCTATAGCGGTTGTTGAAGGAGTTGGCGACCATGGCCTTGAGTATATGACGGGAGGTTTAGTGTGCGTTTTGGGCAAAACCGGCAAAAACTTTGCGGCGGGGATGAGCGGCGGAGTTGCTTACGTTCTTGACGAAAAGCACGATTTATACACCAGACTTAATAAAGAAATGGTAAAAAGTATGCCAATTCGCCTGGGAACAGACATAAACACCCTTAAAAGTCTAATAGATAAACACACCAAAGAAACGGGTTCAAAATTAGGAAAAAGAATTTTGGATAATTTTAATTATTTTCTTCCAAAATTCAAAAAAATAATACCCACAGACTATAACGAAATTATGGAACTGACTCAAAAATACCAAAGCGAGGGTTATTCCAAGTTAGAGGCGCAAGATAAAGCATTTTATGAACTTCAAGAAAAAAAGGGAGGAAAATAATATGGGCAAACCTACAGGTTTTTTAGAATATCAACGTAAGAATAACAGTTCTCTTCCCGTCAAAGAAAGAATAAAAAATTATGACGAGTTTCATCCATTAATAGACGAGGAAGAAAGAAAAAAACAAGGCGCGCGGTGTATGAATTGTGGAGTTCCCTTTTGTCAAAGTGGAATATTTATTGACAATATGATAAGCGGTTGCCCACTTAACAACCTAATACCCGAATGGAATGACGAACTATACAATAATATCCCTAAACAAGCCTTATCAAGATTGCTAAAAACCAACAACTTTCCCGAGTTTACCGGCAGGGTTTGTTCGGCACCGTGTGAAGCGGCTTGCACTTGCGCTCTTTATGGCGATGCAGTTACTATAAGAGAAAACGAACTGTTTATTATAGAAAACGCCTTTGAAAAAGGATATATTAAGCCCAAAATTATACCGTCGCGCTCGGGCAAAAAAATTGCCGTAGTAGGCTCAGGGCCTGCAGGCTTAGCCGCTGCCGACACCTTAAATTTCCGCGGGCACGAAGTTACTGTATTTGAAAGGGAAGACCGCTTAGGCGGACTACTTATGTATGGAATACCAAATATGAAAATAGAAAAAAGAATAATTGATAGAAGAATAAACTTGATGAAGAAAGAGGGAATAACTTTTTTTACCAATTTTGACATAGGTAAAAACTATTCTGTTGAAACTCTTCTTGAAAATTTTGACGCCGTTGTTCTTGCTTGCGGGGCAAAAAAACCCAGAGATTTGGCAGCGAACAAAGAAAAAGCTCCCAACGTTCATTTTGCGGTAGACTTCCTAACGTCCACGACAAAAAGTTTACTTGATTCAAATCTAAACAATCCCTATATAAGCGCCAAAGACAAAAATGTAGTAATAATTGGCGGAGGCGACACGGGAAATGACTGCGTGGCAACGTCAATACGCCACGGTTGCAAGTCGGTAATTCAAATAGAGATGCTCCCCTGTCCGCCAAAAAAACGCGCTCAAGACAATCCTTGGCCACGCTTCCCAAAGATTTTGAAAACCGACTACGGTCAACAAGAAGCCAAGGAGCTATTTAACAAAGACCCCAGAGTCTTTTCCACTACTGTAAAGGAATTTCTTACTAAAGAAGACGGGCTTGTAAACAAAGTAGTTACCGTCCAGCTTACCTTAGAGTTTGACTCTTCCTTAGGAAGAAAGGTTCCTAAAGAAATATCTGGAAGTGAAAAAATACTAGATACCGACCTAGTTATCATAGCCGCAGGGTTTGTGGGCTGTGAAAAGTATGTTCCTGACTCTTTTGGCATACCTATAACTGAAAGAGGAACTTTAGCAACAGACAAAAACTATAATATACAAAGTTCAAAGATTTTTTGTTGTGGAGATATGCGAATTGGTCAGTCCCTAGTGGTTCGCGCTATTTTTGATGGCAGAGAATGCGCCGAGAAAGTAGATATTTTCTTGACAGAAAAATAATTTTTATAATGAATGAAAAAAACTATAAAAAATTGTTGACATACTTTTTTGAGGATTGTATAATTGATTTTAAGAAACGGCAATGGTGTCGCAGAGTAATCTGTAAACTAGTGCCGTTTCTTTTTTTATAGCTATATATATGTAGTAAACACAATATAAT
>CAYIZR010000070.1:0-6247 GCA_964367755.1 uncultured Christensenella sp.
CCTCTACATAAGATGTAATAGGAAAAAACTAGTTAAGGAACGGGAGAATTATGATAAAAAGGGGAGAACTATATTATGCTGACTTAAGCCCGGTAGTAGGTAGCGAACAAGGCGGCGTACGTCCGGTTTTGATTGTTCAAAACGATATCGGAAACAAGTATTCCCCCACAATCATTGCCGCCGCTATTACATCGCAAATGAACAAAGCTAAGCTTCCAACGCATATAGAAATCGATACCACATGTGGTCTTCCAAAAGATAGTGTTATTTTAGCCGAACAGCTAAGAACGCTCGATAAACGCCGCCTAAAAGACAAAATTGGCGAAATTGACACACGCTGTATGGAAAAAGTAAATAACGCTCTAATGATTAGTTTGGGGTTCTTTTATTGATATTTTTGGTACCTATTATTTGATTACCGCGCCACCTACGCACAAATTGCCCAAATAAATTACGCAGTATTGGCCACTAACTGCCGCTCTTTGTTTATCCTCAAAAACAACGGTGGAACAACCATATTTATCAAAATATATTTTTGCTTTTTGAAGGGGTTGGCAATGCCTTATTCTTACTTCCACATCTATGCCACTTGGTATTGTTTCTGTAATAAAATTAAACTTTTCTGTTGATAGACTTTGACAATATAACTCGTCGGTTTCTCCTTGATTTACATAAAGTATATTATTTTTGACATCTTTCCTTATTATATACCAGGGACTAAGGTTGTTGCTTCCGGCAACGCCACCTAATCCAAAACCCTTGTGCTGACCTATTGTATAATAATACACTCCGTTGTGCTTGCCAATAACTTTGTTATTAAGGTCGCGTATTTCTCCTTGTTTCATCGGAATATAATCGCTCAAAAATTTGCGAAAATCCCTCTCTCCAATAAAACACACGCCTGTACTATCTTTCTTTTTGGCGGTAATTAAACCTTCTTTACTCGCTATTTCTCTTACCTCTTTTTTTTGCAAGTTAGCTAAAGGAAAAATAACATTTGATAGCTGCTCGCTTCTTACTTGATTAAGAAAATAGGTTTGGTCCTTATGAATATCAGCCGCCTTAGTAAGATAAGTCTTGCCGTTTTCGGTTTTTGACGCGCAATAATGCCCCGTTGCAATATAGTCTGCTCCCAACTTTTTTGCATACTCAGCAAAAACTCCGAACTTTATTTCCCTATTGCATAGTACATCGGGATTGGGGGTACGTCCTTTTTTGTATTCTTCCACAAAATGCAAAAACACATTTTGCATATATTCTTTACTAAAATCCACAGTATAATAAGGAATATCTAATATACTACAAACTCTTCTTACATCGGTGTAGTCGGCTTCAGCAGTGCAACATCCACCTTTTTCTTCCTTCCAATTGTGCATAAAAAGTCCAATAACATTGTATCCTTGCTTTTTTAATAGCAAAGCTGCAACACTACTATCCACTCCTCCGCTCATACCTACTACTACTGTTTTCATAAGGATAATATTATCATAAGTATGATAAAAATACAAACATATTAGGAACTAAGACGAATTTTTCCCTTGACGGATAATTGTTACTGTGATATTATATTTTTATAATTAATAATCAAGAGGGAGTAGTTATTCTGCACTGCCAACATACCGAAGTTATTCTTCTGGCATTGCAACCTGTTACACGGTAAACGAGACTTTTGATGTAAAACTGAAATTTTACATCGAAAGTCTTTTTTTATATAAACTATATTAACAAGGAGTGTATCAATGGAATTCTATAGCAAAAAGCTAGAAGATGTTTTGTCGTCACTTGGCACCACACAAGACGGCTTAACCAGTGATGAAGCAGCAAAAAGACTGGCTGAAAATGGTAAAAATGAGCTCAGTCAAGGCAAAAAGAAATCTCTTCTTGCCAAATTTTTTACCCAGTTTAAGGACGTTATGATAATTGTTCTTATTGCCGCAGCCATTGTTTCGGCAGTAATTGCCATCGTAGAGGGTCACTACGGAGATTTAATAGATAGCGGTATTATTATGTTTATCGTAATTGTTAACGCTGTTATTGGGGTGGCACAAGAAAGTAAAGCCGAGGCAGCGCTTGAAGCGCTTAAAAAAATGAACAAGCCTTTCAGCAAAGTGCTAAGAAATGGAGAGCTAATTTCCATTAAAAGCGAAGATTTGGTTGTCGGTGACATTGTTCAACTCGATTCTGGCGACATTGTTCCTGCTGACTTACGGCTAATTTATTCGGCATCGCTAAAAATTGAGGAAGCCGCGCTTACAGGAGAATCAGTCCCCGCAGAAAAAGACTATCAAAAGGAAATTGCCGATAAAGCTCCCCTAGGTGATAGGAGCAATATGGCTTATAGTAGCGGAATAGTTTCTTATGGTAGAGGCCGTGGCATAGTCGTAGGCACGGGAATGAACACTGAAGTAGGAAAAATTGCTCAGCTGCTGTCAGAAACAAATAGCCAAACCACTCCCCTACAGAAACAGCTTGGCAAAACCGCCAAAGTGCTTAGCGTAATAGTTTTAGTCATCGCGGCTATTATTTTTGGCGCTTCTTTAATAAGACAAACACCGCTTGTTGAAAGCTTTATGACGGCTGTTGCTATAGCCGTTGCCGCAATACCCGAAGGTCTACCCGCCGTTGTTACCATAGTTTTGGCTATAGGCGTTCAACGTATGAGCAAAAGAAATGCAATTATTAGGAACCTTCCCGCGGTAGAAACTCTAGGTTGTTGTGAAGTTATTTGCAGTGACAAAACAGGAACACTCACGCTAAACCAAATGACGGTTAAAGAAGTATTTACCATAAGCGGCGGAGCCGTCAAAGAAGACGGTTACAGCCCCGAAAATGACAGAGCCTTACTAGTTAGAGCAATGACCCTTTGTAACGACTCACAGGAGGCGGGAGACGCTTTAATTGGCGACCCTACGGAAACAGCTCTTGTATATTTTGCAAAAAATAAAGGAATTGTATTTTCTTTACTAAAAGAAGAATGGCAAAGAATTGACGAGATGCCCTTTGATTCTGTTCGCAAACTTATGACAACAGTTAACAAAAACGGTGAAGAAACGGTGGCGCATATTAAAGGCGCGACCGACCTAATGCTTAACGAATGCAAACATATAATGGAAAACGACAAAATAAGGGATATTACTTCGGCCGATTTAGATACTATTAAGGAAGCCAACCACGCTATGGCAAAACAAGCCCTGCGTGTGCTGGGAGTTGCCGTAAAATATGACAATTTGGACAATAAAGATGCTTTGGAACATGATATGGTCTTTGTTGGACTAGTAGGTATGATTGACCCGCCTCGTCCTGAGGTTAAAAACGCTGTTAGCGTCTGTATTAAGGCAGGTATGCGCCCAATTATGATAACGGGCGACCATATTGACACAGCTTCTGCTATAGCCAAAGAAATCGGCATATTGCGTGAAGGTGATAAAGTTATGACTGGCGCAGAAATCGATATGCTAAGTGTTGAAGAGTTCGCCGCTATTATCAAAGAATATAGCGTATTTGCCAGAGTCAGCCCGGAAAACAAGGTGCGCATAGTCAAAGCATACCGCAGTTTTGGCAACGTTGTTGCTATGACCGGTGACGGAGTAAACGACGCGCCGTCCATCAAGGAAGCTGATATAGGCATAGGAATGGGCATCACGGGAACTGACGTGTCTAAAGGCGCGGCAGATATGATACTAACCGATGACAACTTTGCAACCATTATAGGGGCAGTTGAAGAAGGAAGAAAAATCTTTTCTAACATCAAAAAAGCTCTGCAATTCCTTTTGTCGGCAAATATAGCCGAAGTACTTTGCTTGTTTATCGCAACAATCTTCCTTGGAACAAAGTTCTTAACTCCTGTTATGATACTTTGGGTTAACTTAGTTACCGACAGCTTGCCTGCTCTATCCTTAGGTATGGAAGAAGCGGACAAAGACGTTATGAACTTCCCTCCCAGAAAATCCAGCTCCAGCCTTTTCCGCGGAAAAATGGGCAAGGATATCTTAGTTCAGGGTATGATGCAAACAGCATTGGTTATGCTTAGCTTTGTATTTGGCAACTATATACTAACTGACGGGATAGCAAACCATAACGTAGCTATGACAATGGCTTTCTTAAGCTTGTGCCTGATTCAGCTCTTCCACAGCTTCAATATGAAGGACCATTACAACACTATCTTCAACAAAAACATTTTCAAAAACAAATGGCTTAACTTGTCTTTCATTGTTGGATTAGTTTTAATTTTATTAGTTATTTTGGTTCCTCCGTTCCAAGCTATTTTCGACACAGCAAACCTCACTTGGTACGAATGGCTAATTAGCATTGGTAGCGCAATATTGATTATTCCTATGGTAGAAATACAAAAAGGTATTCAAAAACTTTGGAAAAAAAGAAAATCAGCTGCCCAAGAATAATACCCAATTAAATAATTAAGGCGTTTGCTACTTGGCAAGCGCCTTTTTCTTTTACTAAGTGCGGTTATCTATTTCAACAAAAAAGGTCTGCCATAACTATAGCAGACCTTAATTTATTTAATATAATACTTTTTATTTGGAATGTTCTTCAACTGCCACAGCTACCGCAACTGTTGCGCCAACCATAGGATTGTTACCCATACCAATTAGACCCATCATTTCTACGTGCGCAGGTACCGAAGAGCTGCCTGCAAACTGAGCGTCACTATGCATACGTCCCATTGTATCGGTCATACCGTAAGAAGCAGGGCCTGCCGCCATATTGTCGGGGTGAAGGGTTCTGCCTGTTCCGCCGCCGCTTGCAACCGAGAAATATTTTTTACCGTTTTCTAAAGCCCATTTTTTGTAAGTACCGGAAACAGGATGTTGAAAACGTGTTGGATTGGTGCTGTTGCCGGTAATACCTACGTCAGCTCCTTCCTTAATCATAATTGCAACGCCCTCGTTAACATCATCTGCGCCATAACAACGTACCTTAGCTCTCTCTCCATTGCTATACGCTTTTTCTTTAACTACTTTCAAACAATCGGCGCATTGTTCGTATTTGGTTTGTACATAAGTAAAACCATTTATACGGGCAATGATGTAAGCAGCATCCTTTCCAAGACCATTGAGGATTACTCTCAACGGGTCTTTCCTAACCTTATTGGCGCTTCTGGCAATACCTATAGCTCCCTCTGCCGCCGCAAAAGACTCGTGTCCAGCAACGAAGGCAAAACACTTGGTCTCTTCTCTTAGTAGCTTAGCAGCCAAATTTCCGTGGCCTAAACCAACTTTTCTGATTTCCGCAACGCTACCTGGAACACAAAAAGCCTGCAGTCCAACACCTATTGCTTCGGCAGCTTCGGCAGCCTTTGTGCAACCTTTCTTGATTGCTATAGCGCAACCAAAAGTATATGCCCAAACTGCGTTTTCAAAGCAAATAGGTTGTATTCCCTTTACCAAAGCGTCTACGTCTATTCCTTTATTTACACAAATTTCTTTTGCTTCTTCCAAACTAGCGATTCCGCACCTTTTTAGTTCGGCATCTATTTTTGCTATTCTTCTATTATATCCTTCAAACGTAACCATTTTTACCTCCTACTCTACTCTGGGGTTAATCTTCTTGACAGCATCATTAAATCTGCCATAAGAACCTATGCTTTTGTTAAAAGCTTCGGTGGGGTCAATGCCTTTTACATTTATCATTTCTAGCATCTGTCCCATACGAACAAACTCATAGCCTATTACCTCATCGTCTTCATCAAGCCCAATACGCGTAACGTAGCCTTCTGCCATTTCCAAATAGCGAACGCCTTTTGCCTTTGTGGAATACATTGTACCAATTTGGCTTCTTAATCCCTTGCCCAAGTCTTCTAGTCCGGCACCGATTAGCAGTCCGTCTTCACTAAAAGCAGACTGAGTTCTGCCATATACTATCTGCAAGAAAAGCTCTCTCATAGCAGTGTTGATTGCATCACAAACAAGGTCGGTATTTAACGCTTCCAAAATGGTTTTTCCCGGTAAAATTTCGGCAGCCATAGCCGCTGAATGTGTCATACCCGAACAGCCCAATGTCTCAACAAGAGCTTCTTCGATAATACCTTCTTTAACGTTGAGCGTAAGCTTACAAGCTCCTTGCTGCGGAGCGCACCAGCCAACACCGTGAGTCAAACCGCTGATATCCTTAATTTCTTTAGATTGCACCCATCTTCCTTCCTCAGGTATGGGAGCAGGTCCGTGGTTCGGGCCTTTTCTGACGCAAACCATTTTTTCTACTTCATGAGTAAATTGCACTGTATATATCC
>CAYIZR010000071.1:0-6224 GCA_964367755.1 uncultured Christensenella sp.
GTAAATATACTTTTTAGATAATACTATTTATATGTTGAGGGGTATGTGAGCATAGATAAAACATTAAAAAAGATAAGTTTTTTTGATTACGATGTCCAAAAAATCAGCGAAGGCGTTTATAAAATAAACGAATATAATCTTACCACGATGTTTGTAATAGTAGGTGACAAAAAAGCGGTAACTATAGATTGTGGTACTGGAGTGGGTGATTATTGGCAGGTTATACAAACAATAACAAAGCTTCCTATTGAGCTTATAATAACGCACGGACACGTTGACCATATAGGCGGACGTGGACAGTTTGACAAGATGTATATATCAAGTAGTGACCAGATTCTTATTAAAGACGTAAGTGCTTTTTATCGTAAAATGTATGTCTTGTTAATGAAGGCAATGGGATTTAAGGTGTTAAAAAACAAAAATATAGTTATAAATGAGGTGCTATGTGAGCCTGCCGTTAATTATTTGCAAGAAGGTGACATCATTGACTTAGGCGGTAAAACAATTGAAGTTTTACAAACGCCAGGACATACCAAGGGCTCTTTGTCATTTTTATTGAAAGAAAATAAAATTTTGTTTACAGGAGATATAATAAATCCTTTCGCTCTAATGTTTTTGAAAAACTCCACTTCTTTGGAAATTATGAAAGCGTCGTGCAAAAGAATTTTGGAAAAAGATGGATATGAAACCATTTGGGCATCGCATCTTAGCGAGCCTATAACAAGAGAGGATATTGATAAAGCTATCCAATGCATAGAAAAAGCCCAAAAAAGAAGGTGTAAACTTCCTTTATTGGGTATTGTAAAAAAGGATGATTACACCATAGTTTATTTTCTTAACAAAGCGCGCTAATTATTTCTTTGGCGAACTGCTTCGTATAGCATTGCTCCGGCAGCGACTGAGGCGTTAAGAGAATTTACTTTGCCTTTCTGGGGTAAAGAAATTATTCCGTCGCATAATTTTTTTGTTAGAGTATGAACTCCGCTTCCTTCTCCGCCTATTACTACGGCAATATTACCTTTTAGATTGGTTTTGTAAATGTCCGTCCCATCCATATCGGCAGCAAAAACCATAATACCTGCATCTTTCATTTTTCGCAGGGCATCATTGATATTGGCGACTTTGGCAATTTTTACATAACTTGTTGCTCCACAACTAACTTTTACTACGGTATCAGTTACTCCGCAGGAGCGGTGACGGGGGATAATTATGCCGTCGGCGCCCACGCAATCTGCCACTCTGACAATTGCCCCAACATTATGAGGGTCATCGATTCCGTCCAGTACGATAATAAGTAAGTCCTTGCTTTTATTTTGCAAAATGTCTTCAAAATCGCTATAAACAAACTCGGTTGCTACTGCAATTATGCCTTGATGTTTTTTGGTGGGGCTAAGTCGGTCAAGGGCTGGTCTGTCCACAAATTGAACAACAATTTTTTTTTCGCGGCAAGCCTTAATTATTCCTCCGAAACCACCGTTAGGCGCATCTTTAAGTACCAATAATTTTTCTATGGTAACTTCACCGTTTAGCGCTTCGTATACCGGATTTTTGCCTTCTATTATCATCTGGTGTTCTCCTTTATTATTTTATTAAAATGTAATTATAGGCTTCCTAAAAACAGTATAAGGGAACCTATAGTTATTCTCCCAGTTCAGGATAAATATCCAAAAGCAACTCTTCAAGGCGCTCATTTTGCCCTGACAAATACAGGTAGCCAATAACAGCTTCTAGTGCCGTTGCCAGGTGATAATCCATTAAAGATGCATTCTTTGGAAGGGAGTTTGTTTTTGCATTCTTTGCTTTTTTATATATAAAAAGTTCTTCATCGTTGAGATAAGGTAAAAGATGTTTTGCATCTAAAGCTTGTGTGGTTGCGCATACTTTTTTTGACGTTAACGCGTGTAGCTCGTTATTTCGATAGGGAGATTTTTTCAAATTATTTGCCCTGACTAAAAGGGTATGCACACCATCGCCTACAAAGCTAAGAACTAATGGATTTACATCTCTTAGGTAGGCTTTGTCATAGTTTGTTTTGGATAAAGGTAGGCATACGATTTTTTTCATAGGGTAATTATATACCTAAGTCGCCTTTTTTACAAGTGTTTCCATTATGAAAAACTCTCTTTTATATTGACAAAACTAGGAAAAAGTAATATATTATTACTATGCGAAAAAGTAGTATATTAAGATTAGCTATATTATTTGCCGTTTTTATTTTGGTTTTTGCCATAAGCGGATGTACTAATTTGCCCGACGGTTACGTCGAGGTACAGTCTTTGCGCATAGATTCTGCCAATGTTTATCTTTCTCCTTCGGGTGAAACCTCAAAAAAACAGTTAAATGTGGAGATTTTGCCATCAAACGCCACAAATATAAAATTAGATTATTATATTCCTTCGCAATATCTAAAATATGTGACAGTAGACCAGAACGGTTTGGTTACTGCCCTACTAACTACCGAAGAAGATATGCTGGTTCCTTTAACGGTTACTTCTACAACGAACAAGAGAGCTACTCTAAAAGTTAATATTGTAGTGGAATACGTTGCAGTTAAGGAAGTAAACTTTACCGATACAAAAATTGATATGCTCTATAATAGCGAGGGAGTTCAGTTAAGCGTAAAATATACCCCATATCATGCTCAAGACGGAAGGGCAGTTACTTTTTCTTCATTAAATGAGGCAGTTGCCACAGTGTCGGCAGCAGGTGTTGTTAGTCCCGTAGATTTAGGTAGTACACATATTTTGGCTACTTGTAAAACTTCTACCGGTAAAGAAATACAAGGAAGGATTCCAGTAAGCGTAAACTATGCCAAGGGCAGATATCGTCTTGAGACATCGGATGCTACTCCCCAATATAATCAACCATTGAGAGCAGTGGGAGAAAAATATATTTTGATTAATTTCAGGTTGCTTATTTTGGACAATCAGAGCGACCCAAATCCAAGTATTCAGTGGTACGTTGACAGCGAAAAAGTAACAGGTTTGGATAATTCCACGCAATATGAGCACGAACCTAAAGTTTCCACCAGGGCTTCCTATTACGTTACGGTAAGGGTTCAGCCCCACAATGAAGAAGAACAAATATTGCAGAGCGAAAAAATTACCATATATAACGTATTTAAAGGTTTTGAATTCGATATATTGAACTACAATTCAGATGTTACCGCTTATCAATATGGAGATGAGGTTGATTTTTACGTAACTACGGCTTCGGACAATGTTGTTTATTACGAATGGTTTTTGAAAAAGAAGAATTCTATAGGTAAAGGCATACATGTGGGTAATACACCTGTCCATAACAAAGATTTAATCAAAAGAATTAATTTAGAAGGCGACTTTAGTTTGACAGCAGAAGGGAAGGATGATTCAGGTAATACAGTGAGCGCAGGACAGACCTTTGAATTTGGGGTGACCCGGTTTAACGTGGGAGATACTCTTATTTTGCATCCGCAACTTTTTGATTTTGGAATTGAGCCGGAAAGTTATAACTGGTATAAATATGAAATGGATGAATATGGTAACCGTACAAGTGGCTCGGTGTTTGTGGGAAGCTCGGTAAAAGGCAAAAACTTCTATTATCCCCTTACTTCCAATGGCAATATAGAGCTTGTGGCGTTGGGAATGCTTAATGGCGTGGTGGCAGAAAAGGACGATGAGCCCTTTGAAGGAAGTACGGGTATCATTAGAGTATATGGTTCTTCACTTGATAGTGAATACGATAACGATATTTTGAGATTAAGCAATTATCGATATGATTATGCGGTAAATAATGATATAGCTATAAATTACCTTATTATCGATGGAGTAAATAAGGCCGAAAATAATTTTGTTAATATTCACTGGAATCTTTTGGGAGCATCCGCGTCTTACGTTGTGGAAATTATCAAAGAAAACGGAGAGATATATTGGATAAATAGCTCAGATAATCCTGAATATTTTGGGGCGAATTTTGTTAATATACCCCAAGAGATAATTACCTTAAGTGACAAATTCTCGGTGAGAGTTAAGCAAAAGGGCGGGTTGTTTTCCGAGAGGTATTTTTACGGAGAGACTGCCGGAGTGGAAGAAGACAATAAGTATTATTTTGATACCATTAGTGAAGAGCATTATTCCTATCTAAAATTAATTAATTCTAACATAAACAGCTATGTGCTTTCGGTAAGAGAGCTTGGAGAAATCTTGGATTATATTATGCTGTTTAATCCTTCTAGCAATCCCTTTGTAAAATATGAAATTAAGAGTCAAGACAATATTTTGTATGATGCATTTACGGTAAGACTGGTAATAGATATCGAATATAACGAATATTTGGAGGGAAAATATCCTGTAAACATAGAAGAAGGGGCTGTAGAAGAAGATTATGAAGACTTGTATAAAATGCTGCTCGGCGCCCAACAAAGCTATTGTGAAACAGGAGAATATAAGCTTGTATTAAGCTATAATGAAGAGGATGATTCTTACAATATTACGGTAATGAAAGCTGTCGGCGCGGTGCAGCTTAAGACAACGGAAAACATCTCTATTATTAAGGGAGATTCTATATATTATTCAAAAACACCATATGGTGAAGGATACGATAATTTTTACATATATAATCGTAACGATTGCGAGGTTTCTACCACAGACCAGCTATATAGTGTGGCAGAAAAAGGATATTCTCCTGTTCCTTCAAACGACATTGTGGCAACCGTGTATACGAAGGCAAAGAATGTTGTAAGATCTATTATAGATGCAGGGATGTCCGACCAACAAAAAGTATTGGCATTTTTTGACTATTTGACTACAAATATCGCTTATGACTTTAACATACTACCGTTAATTGATAACGAAGATGAAGATATATATAGTGTTTATTACTACGATAGTTTTCATTTAGAAGGGGTGTTTAATAAAAACAAAGCTGTGTGTGACGGTATAGCCAAGGCTATGAGTTTGCTTTGCGCTATCGAAGGAATTGTTTGCAACAAAATTTCTTTGACGCTAAACGGTGTGGGGCACAGTTTTAACAAGGTTTTGATTTATGGTGAGTATTACTATGTTGATGCGACTTATGGTATAAAAAGGGACGCAAATGGCGTTCAGTACGCTAATCACAAGTATTTTATGATGACAGAAAGCAATCTCGAAAGCTATTATCAAACACTAATTATTTATGGAGAGTATCCGGATTCGGCTTCCTCTTTTGACTTCTATGAGGAAACAATTATTAACGGAAATAATTTACATATTTATTCTGATATACATCTCGAAGACCTGTTAAATAGCGTTGGTTTAGCGTTGGGGAATAGGGTTTATATCGAGGTAAAAATGAGTGATAATATTCTTAACGAAACCACTATTGATGATATCTTGTCCGCTGTAATTTTACTTGGTAATCTGGAAATATATGAGTATATTTTACTTGGAGATAGCCGTGTAGTAATAGTATTGGAATAGGCGGAGGGAAAGTGAATATAAATTTTGGCAGTTGCTTTTTGGGCAGAACAATCATTTTAGACAACGGAAATATTGAATTGACGGTGACTTTGGACGTAGGTCCCAGGATTATTGGGCTAAGGCCCAAAAACGGTTTTAACGTTATGTTTGAGGACATAAATGACGTCATCAATAAGGATTGCTCCTTATATTACGGAGAGGGCGCAAAGTGGCATATATACGGTGGACATAGGCTTTGGCTGAGCCCTGAGGACATATCTACATACTATCCGGATAACGAAAAAGTAGAGTATTTTATAGGTAAAAACTCTGTTGTTTTTAAGCCACGCTCTTGGTCAAAGGTTGATGTGCAACCTGCTCTCGAAGTGGAGTTTTTGACAGATAATCAAATTTCCGTTACGCATAAAATAACTAATTTAGGTGCAAAAAGAGAGTTTTGCATATGGGCGCTTACTGTTATGAAAAGCGGTGGAGAAATGACTTTTGACTTATCAAAAGAAGATACAGGATTATTGGCCAACAGGAATATTGTGCTTTGGCCGTATTCTTCCCTAAAGGATGATAGGTTAATATTAGAAGATGACAAAATTAAATTAAAATCAAATATTAGGGTTCCCGAAGCGTTCAAAATTGGAGCCTATAATAAGAATATAAGAGCGAAGTATGTTCTGAAAGAAAATGCCAGAACTCAAGTTTTCATCAAGGAAAATACAGCTATTGACGGCGCAAATTTCCCTGATTATTTTTGTAACTTTGAAAGCTATTGCAATAACTATATTCATGAAG
>CAYIZR010000072.1:0-6201 GCA_964367755.1 uncultured Christensenella sp.
TATATAAATGTTTGCGCAAGTCCACCTATTGCTATCAAAGTAAAAGTTTCCCACCGAAATGTTTTTATCAAAGAAAAAGGCAAACTATCTGATATTAAAGCGCTGATAAAAAACAAAAGCACCACAACAAAATTATTATAATAAGCAATATGTGAGGATTCTATTTGATACTTTTTTTGGGCGCTTTTTACTACAAAAGCATTGATTGTAACCGATAACGCGCTAAGAATAAAGAATATATCGTACCAATTTAGCGATAGCTTGCGAAAGTCAATATTGAGTACAAAAATAACCCCTACAAGCATAAGAATTGTACCTATCCAATCACCTAGGCGAAGCTTTTCTTTCATAATAATCGCCGTAGCTAAATTTGCCATCAATATATCGGTTTTTAGCAATGCCGTACCCGTACTTACCGAGCTTTTTTGAAAGCCAATATTGGCAAACGCATCTACCAAATAACCCAAAACACCTATCAAAAGCAAAATAAAAGCAGGTTTGCCTATTCTAAATAAACCGCCAAACTGTTTTTTTACTATCAAAAATACCGTCAAAAATACAAATGCCGCCATTCGTAAAAGCAGACCTGCCGCAAATGGAGAACCGCAAAATATAACAGCCCATTTTGATATGGCAAAATAAGTCGCCCAAACGACAACCATTCCCATAATAAAAAAAACTTCCTTTGCCGCAACTTTCATATATTCCTTATTTTATATTGAGGTTTTCTCCAATTATTCCTACTTTTCCTCCGTTAAGCACACCCATTATATTATCCGCATGAACAAGCATCCATTTATTAATTGCTCGGCGTGAGCCGTCTATTCCGCTAGCAAGGGGAAGATTGGTTTTCTTAACAAGTATAATTGCTACTTTGAAAAATTCTTCAATTGGAAGAGGGGCAAAATGAAGAGTAAGTGGCATAAGTTCTACCGCTTGCCCTTTTTCTAATACTAAAGCTACCGCCTTTTCGCTGTTGTAAGTTTCATCAATTATGTCTTTATAATCACCAAGTAGAAGTAGACAGTCACTGCACGCAACAACAACTTCCGATGTTTTGTGCCACTCAAAAGCGTTCATAAAGCGGTTAGCGCCATAGCACCAACCTGCTTGAATTGGTAGCTCTGCAAAAACCTCTTTTTCTAATGTTTTGATGATATCAAGTTCTTCTAAGGCAACATCTGAGGGTATATATTGGTTGGCTTTACTATCCTCAATTTTATCTGAAAGGCTGATTATTTGTTCGGCGCTTAACTTTATTTTTCGAAAAAGATTGCTATCGTCATCAATCGTCAAAAACGATAGTTCGGGATTCCTTGCTTTTAGTTTTGGTATCATAATTCCTCCATTTTTAATAATCTTGCAAATATAGAAAAAACTTTTTTGTAATCGCCATACACCATAGAAACGTGATGAGCTATTCCGCTGTAGACAACCTTGTCAAGAACGGTTTTCATATCCTTATCAAAACGGCATTTTGCGTAAGTTCCCGTAAGTAACTTTTCCATAGGAAGCGCTTGCCCACTCTCTTGAAATAGTCTATACTTACCGCCTGAGCTGTCCAATCTTGCTATGCTTATTTGACCTGTTTTCATAACAAAGCCTGCTGTTACTCCCTTGCCGCCGGCAAAATAAGTATCCAATGTGTTTTGACATACTCCGTCACAAAGTGAGCAAGGAGCAACTCCGCAATGCCACATCAATGCAAAATTCTCTTGAATATTTACTTGCGATAAATCCGCCATAAAAGGAGTCATAGCCCCAATTGCCTTATGACAAAGCATAGTTATTCCGCAATCAATATCCCCTTCGCAAGCAAGTATGTAGCCTTCGTCTTGAACAAGTGACATTGCCGCGCAAGGAGAAACGCCATATTCTGATGCAAATTCCGGCCAACAGCGTATTGCCAAAACCGAAAGCTTACGTGATTTTACAAAGGCTTCTAGCTTTGCTGCTAGCGTAATTACCTTTTCCTTTTGCTCTACCGTTAAGTTAGAACTATCAAAAGTTTTATTTGTCTTGTTTTCGTAATACTCAACACGACAATTTTCGGTTACTTGAGCAAAAACTTCGGCTAATTCGTAATGGTCAATCAAACAACCAAACTGCCTATATGTGGAAAGTTCGTCAACGCCAACGTTAAAAAAGCCGTGAGCGCGATACCCGACAATGCCTATTTTTGCCCCCGAAAGAGCGGCTTTTATTCTTATTGCATCCACCCAGTTATTATCTATGCTTGAAGAAATGGTATAAGTAAAATCCGTATAATTTGCTTTAGTTAAGTTTGATGCGTTCAAGTTTACACCGCAAACAGAATTTAGTCGTATTTTGCCACCATTATAAGGCAATTCTGGCAGTCCCCACAAAAGTAGTGGCTTGTTGCATTTTTCTTTAATCTGCATTACAAGGTGTCCGAGGTGAAATGTTCCGGAAATGACGGCTATTCCGTCCACTAATTGAGAGGCAAAATACCTGCCTGCTTTGTCAGCATCTTCCTCGTCCATAACTAGATTTTCTCTCGCAACAAGTTCTACATTTTCTAATTTACCTAAGTCAAGTAGAATATCTTTATAAATTTCTTTAGCTGCATTAAAGTCAAAAGTATTGCGGGCAAGGCAAACAACGCCTAAGTTTATTTTTTGTTTCATATTACACCTCAAAAAGTTTTTTTAGCAGTATATGTCTAGCCCCTGCAAAAGCCTTTATTTTTCTGTTGTTTTCGATTAGTTCAATTTTTGTCATAATATTACCTTGGTCTTGTAATTTTTTCACAAAAATTCCCCTCAAATAATCGTCAAAAAACACCCCTCCGGTAACTAAAATTTTATTGGGATTTATTATTGTTGCGGCGTTTATTACTCCTATTGCTAGCTTTTCCATACAATTATGCATTACTTTTGCCACAAAATTATCTGTTTTGCTCAAAGAATATACCTCTTCTATTGATACTTCTCTGCAAAAATGCTCTCTGCAAATTTGCTCAATACGCCTCTGCGAAACTACTGTTTCTAAGCAGCCTTTTTTTCCGCAGTAACATTCTTGTCCGTCATACTCAGCTATGGTATGCCCAAGCTCCCCTGCCCTGTTGTCAGCTCCGCTAAGTGTCTTGCCGTTAATAATTAGTGCGCAGCCAAGTCCCGGGGCATGTTTAATTAGCATAAAATTATCATTTCTGTCGCTTATTAGCGCCCTCGCTTGAGCGCGAACATTGTTACTTACTTCTACATCAACATTTAGTAAATAACTAAGCCTCTCTTTCAAGGGAAAATTATGGGGTAAAATTCCGTAACTATTCAAAGATATGCCGCTTATATCGTCGGTAATACCGGCAACGCATACCCCAACGCCCATTATTTTTTGCTTTACGTTATTATTTTTTATTACTTTATTTATAATCTCAACAAGTAATGACAAATCCCCTTTGTTTATATTTAGGTCATTTGTCGGCACAATCATTTCTTCAATAACATTGCGGTATGTGCATAAGGATATATGGGTATTGTCGCTCTCTATATTTACGCTAATTGCCATATGGTCTTTATCGTTATAGCTTATTAGCACTTCTTTTCTTCCGGTGTTATTGCATTGGATAGCAACGCCTTCTTTAACTATATTTTCACTTAATAATTCTTTAATAAGTTGAGTAATTGATGCCCCTGTCAAGCCTAGTTCTTCGGACAAACGCAAACGGGAAGTATCCCCCTTTGCAAGAAGCCTAAAAGCTATGTTTGCCTTGTTATTTTTGCGCAAGGTTTTTGGATTTTTTATTTTTTCACTCATTTAAGCTCTCCGAACTTTTGTGCAAGTTCTTCTTTGGTTAGCATAATAGGATTGTTTAGAAAAAGCGGATGCTTTACGCACTCTTCGGCTAAATTGATAGCAGGCAAACATCCCAAATCTTTTATGGAAGTCCTAAACTTAAATTTCTTTTTTAGTTCAATAATTCTTTCCGCCATAGCTATCGCGCTTTCAAAGCCGAGTTGTTTGGCAAGGTCGTCAACTCTTATATCGTAAGTAGCGTTTAGTTTTACAAATAAATCAAGGGTAAAGGCGCAAGCCTCTCCGTGGGATAGTCCGCATAAATAAGATAATGGATAACTGCAAGCGTGCACTCCCGCCGTTTTTGGCAAGCCAAAGGCAAGCCCTGCAAGCAATGCCCCATAGCTCATTCCCTCTCTTGCGTTTAAGTCATTGCCATTGTCGTAAGCTTGCTCAATATAGCGGAATATATACCGCAATCCTTCGGTAGCAAGGGCATCGCATATAGGTTGGTGATTTTTACTCCAAACAGCTTCCAGAGCATGACTCATAGCGTCAATTCCCGTTGTTGCAGTAACAAAAGGTGGTACGCTCAAAGTAAGGAAGGGGTCTATTATTGCTGTATGCGGATAAAAATTGTTACTAATTAAAGGTGCTTTTATACCTGTTTTGGCATCATTGCATACCGATACCGGAGTAACCTCACTACCTGTTCCTGCTGTTGTAGGCATTACTATTACTGGTATAGATTTATTTTCAAATACTTCCCTTTTATAAAAATAATCTTCCACAGGTTTGCTAGCCAAAGCAAAGCTACAAGCAAATTTTGCTAAGTCCATAGAGGAGCCGCCGCCAAGAGCTAAAGCATAATCTACATTATTCTCATTTAGAAGTGCTGCTGCTTTTTCTACCTCGCTAAGCAATGGATTAGGTGTAATTTCGCTAAAAATTGCTACAAGTGATGGAGTATTATTGACTATTTCTTGAGCAATACCATTATTTACAAACATTTTGTCGCAAATAAGTATTCCCCTAGAAAAGCCCGCCCGCGTAACTATTCTTTCTAGATTATTTCTAAGCCCTGTACCAAATTCTATTTTTACAGGTATAGAATAAGAAAAATTATTTATCATAAATCCTCTCCTCAAGCTCAGTTACTTTTTTGGCGGCATTTGTTAGCCACTCCTTGCGCCAATCCTCTAAGCCTAATAAATATTCTGTACTCAAATATGCTTGAGCCATTTTTACTCCCATTTCCGGAGCAACAATCCAACCACCCATACAAATAATGTTGGCATTGTTAATTATTTTTGCCATTTTTGCCGCATATTCACTTTCGCAAGCAACCGCGGAAATGCCCTTAAACTTGTTGGCAACAACGCTCATTCCTGCGCCCGTTCCACACACAAGTATGGCGCAATCAAACTCTTTTACGGCAACTCTTGGCGCAATATCTTGGGCAACTTGATAGTAAGGACGAACCTTGTCAATATCTGTTGTTCCCAAATCCTTAAAACTTATTTTATTTTCTTGCAAAAAATCTTTTATCGCCTCTTTAAGTGCAAAACCTGACTTGTCCGAACCTATTGCAATTTTCATATTTCCCTCCTGATAATGATAAATCATTATGTTAATTAAAACTTTTAATTAACTATAACATAGCAAATAATAAATGTCAATAATCTGCTTTTTTTATTTTAATCTCATTTCGTTTCTTGCCAAAACACATCATATAGTTTTTATAAATATAAAAAAGCATACCCCTATAAATTAGGGGTATGCTCTGATGTTAAAATACTCTTAATAGTTTTCTTTTCTTACTTCAAAAAAGCTTTGCGCATACTTACAAACGGGACAATGCTCGGGCGCTTTATTAGCTGTTACCAAATAACCGCAAATTCTACACTCCCACATACTTTCTTTCTTCTTTTCAAAGACAGCGGCTTTGTCAACGTTATCTTTTAATGTCAGGTATCTCTCTTCGTGAGATTTTTCTATTGCCGCCACCTTTCTAAACTTCTCGGCAAGCTCGCTAAAGCCTTCTTCCTCAGCCTCTTTGGCAAACTGGGCATACATTTGCGTCCACTCATAATTCTCGCCTTGCGCTGCGTGTAGTAAGTTTTCTGAGGTGTCGCTAAGGTTACCTAATTCTTGATACCATATTCTTGCATGTTCTTGCTCATTTCTTGCTGTCTGTAAAAAAATCTCTGACAACTGCTCGTAGCCTTCTTTTTGAGCAATGTTGGCAAAATACGTATATTTGTTTCTTGCTTGGCTCTCTCCCGAAAATGCCTCCATAAGGTTCTTTTCGGTCTTTGTTCCCTTATAAACATTAACTGCCTTGCTCTTTTCCTCTATCTTTTCAAATGAAGAAGCGGGCTGTTTGCAAATTGGGCATATAAAATCGCTCGGCAAATCCCCCTCTTTAATGTATCCACATAC
>CAYIZR010000073.1:0-6164 GCA_964367755.1 uncultured Christensenella sp.
TGCGACAATTATTGGTAGTGCTATTGCCGGACTTGGAGGGCTTTTTACAATAATGGACTTTATGGGCGGTAACTGGGAGTTTATATTAGAAATGTTCGGATGGCTCTCTATTGCGCTGGTTATTTTTACCTTGTGGCGTCCTGTTTTGTCAATACTGGGCTCTATAGTGTTTGGCGGACTTTATATTGCCGCAGGTTATATAGGCGGTATTACTTTCGCACAAATTGAGCTTATAAAATTACTGCCTTACGTTGTAACAATAATGGTTTTGATAGTTACAAGTATGTTTAATAAAAAAAGTACTCAACCGCCCGCTTCATTGGGGCTGTCCTACTTTAGAGAGGAAAGATAGCTTATTAAAAAAATAGCATAGCTTACGGAGAGGCAAATTGTCTCTCCTTTTTTGTTATAAATACGACAATATATGCCCTTTGATTTTGTATAAAGTAAAAATATTGTTGTGAAAATGGCTATATTGTGATATAATTATATAAATATTATTATTAGAAAAATTTAAGTGAGGTATAAAAAAATATGGGTATTTTCAGTTTCCTTGCGCAGAGAGATAGAAGAAAAACCTTGTCTAAGTTGTATTTAATAGCAGACCAGGTAAATGCGCTAGAGGACAAGTATAAGGCAATGAGTGATGAAGGTTTGAAAAATCAAACCGACGCACTTAAGCAAAGATTAGGCAATGGAGAACAGTTAGAAGATATTTTACCTGACGCTTTTGCCGTTGTCAGGGAAGCCTCTTTAAGAGTGCTTAATATGCGTCACTTTGACGTTCAGATTATCGGCGGAATAGTGCTTCATCAGGGTAGAATAGCCGAAATGAAAACAGGTGAAGGAAAAACCTTAGTGGCAACCCTTCCTGCTTACCTTAACGCATTAACGGGCAAAGGTGTGCATATTGTTACTGTCAATGATTATCTAGCAAGGAGAGACGCCGAATGGATGGGCAAAGTCTATAAGTTTTTGGGGATGAGCGTTGGCTGTATTTTGCCGAATATGTCTTTTCAAGACAAAAAGAACGCTTATGCATGCGACATTGCTTATTGCACAAACAATGAACTTGGCTTTGACTATTTGCGTGACAATATGGCAACCAAACTTGACAATATTATGCAAAGAGGCTACAACTTTGCCATAGTTGACGAAGTCGACAGCATACTAATCGACGAAGCGAGGACGCCTCTTATTATTTCAGCGCCGGCAAGCCAGTCGGGAGAAATATATTCTACAACACAGAGATTTATCAAAACATTGCGTACCGAAGATTATATAGTTGACGAAAAGGACAAGCATATATATTTAAGCGAGCAAGGTGTTACCAAAGCCGAAAGATTTTTCCGTTTAGAAAACCTAGGTGATGGCAAAAATGCCGATTTGAATACAAAAATCAACAATGCACTTAGAGCTAACTTTATTATGGCGCTAGACCAAGATTATATTGTAGAAAATGGCGAGGTAGTAATAGTGGACGAGTTTACCGGCAGAAAAATGGCAGGCCGCCGTTATTCCGAGGGCTTGCATCAAGCAATAGAAGCCAAAGAAAACGTGCAAATTAAGAGAGAAAACCGCACCATAGCGACAATAACTTTCCAAAACTTGTTCCGACTTTATAACAAACTATCAGGTATGACAGGTACCGCTATGACCGAGGAAGCCGAGTTTAAGGGTATTTATAATCTTGACGTTGTAGAAATACCTACTAATCTTGATATGATAAGAGATGACGAGCCAGACAAAATCTTTGCAACGCTAGATGCAAAATACAATAACGTAATTGAAGAAATAATTACTACTCACGAAAAAGGTCAACCTATACTTGTGGGTACAATAAATGTTGACGTGAGTGAACTTATTTCCAAAAAGCTTAACACAAAAAGAATACCGCATAAGGTTCTTAATGCAAAAAGTAATGCCGAAGAAGCAGGAATTATTGCTCAAGCGGGCAGAGTTGGGGCTATTACCATTGCCACTAATATGGCAGGTAGAGGAACTGATATTCTTTTGGGCGGTAATCCCGAATATATGGCGAGAGAGCGTATGATTAAAGAGGGCTATTCTGAAGAACTAATCAGTGTATCGAGCGCATTTAATACCTTGACAGTACCCGAAGAAATCGCTGCAAGAGAGCATTATAAAAAGTTAGTTGAGGATTTTAAGAAAGAAACCGATGCAGAAAAAGCCCAAGTCAAGTCGCTAGGCGGTTTGCGTGTTGTGGGTACAGAACGGCACGAGAGCAGACGAATAGACAATCAGCTTAGAGGTCGTGGAGGCCGTCAAGGTGATGAGGGTAGTTCTTGCTTCTATCTTTCTTTCGAAGACGAACTTCTAAAGCGGTTTGGCGGAGACAGACTTAAGGGTATTTTGACAGCATTTTCGGGCGGTGATGAAAATTCTATGCTCCAAATGCCCATTATTTCTAAACAGATAGAAAACGCTCAAAAACGCTGTGAAGATGCAAACTTTGAGCGCAGGAAATACGTCCTTAACTATGACGATGTTATGGATAAACAAAGAAAGCTAGTTTATGAACAACGTAACGAAGTTTTGAAAGGCGCCGACGTTCACGGTCAAGTTATTAAGTACATCAGACCTTTGGTAGAAAATTTGGTAGCCGAATTCGTTGATTTTTCGGGAGGCGGAGACGAAACCACAGTAGATTATGACGGCTTTAATAGAGCTTTGGAACAAAGAGTACTATCCCAGGGTGCAAATATAGTTACGAAAGAACTTGTAGGTCATAGAAATTATCAAAAAGTTGTGGAAACTATAGAAAAAACCGCTCTTGAACAGTATGAGGAAAAACTAAACTTTGCCGAAGAAAACGGAATAAACTTCCGTGAAGCTGAGCGTAATATTTTGCTTAATCAAGTTGATAAGCATTGGATGGACCATATTGATAATATGGACATATTGCGTAGAGGTATTGGACTACGCGGACTTGGGCAAAGAGACCCTGTGTTAGAATACCGCCGTGAAGGTACCGAAATGTTTGACGATATGATTAGTAGCATCCAAAATAGCGTTGCCATAAATATTTGCAAATTGCCTGTGGATGTTATCGTGGACAGAAAAAATGCGTTTGAGGCAGATAGAGCCTTAAAAAAGAACCATTTAGCCGGAGTATATAGTAATTCTCCATGTCCTTGCGGAAGCGGAAAGAAGTACAAACATTGTTGCGGGAAGAAGGATTAAAACCTTTATGATAGATTTTTATGAGCAAAGAGAGCAACTAAATAAATGCGGGGAAGAATTAGCTACCCTAAAATCGGTATTATTTATTAAAGAAACCGAAGAGGAGCTAAAAGAGCTTACTGCAATTCAAAATAGTGAAGACTTTTGGCAAAATCAGGAAAGAGCTCAAGCGGTAAGTCAAAAAGCTACCTTATGTCAAAAGAAATTAAAAAAGTATTATGAGCTAAGCAAAAAGCTTGCTGATACAGTAGGTATACTGGACTTAATCGAGGAGCTAGAAGAAGAGCAAGAAGTAGAAATCGCCAAGAAAGAGGTATCCAATATAGTTGATTTGGTATCCCAATTATCCATTGAGTCGCTACTTAAAGGAAAATACGACAACAGCAACGCAATACTTTCTTTGCATGCAGGCGCAGGCGGTACCGAAGCCCAAGACTGGGTAGAAATGCTTTTCCGTATGTATATGCGCTATTCGGAAAGAAACGGATACGATGTAAAAGTAATTGACAAGTTAGACGGTGATGACGCCGGAATAAAAAGCATTACTTTTACCGTAAAGGGAGAAAATGCTTACGGGTATTTGAAAGCGGAAATGGGAGTTCACAGATTAGTTAGGATAAGTCCATTTGACTCTAATAAGAGAAGGCATACTTCTTTTGCCAGCCTTGAGGTTATGCCGGAAATTAACGACACCAGTGAGATAATTATCAATCCCGAAGAATTAAGAATTGATACTTATAGAAGCGGCGGAGCAGGTGGTCAGCACGTCAACAAGACCGACAGCGCAGTTAGAATAACGCATTTGCCTACAGGTACTGTGGTCGCGTGTCAGAACGAAAGAAGCCAAATTCAAAACCGCGAAACGGCAATGAAAATGCTTATTAGTAAGTTAGTTGACTTAAAGGAAAGACAAAAACTTGAAGAAGCTCAAAGCATTAAAGGTGAGCTGAAAAAAATTGAATGGGGCAGTCAAATAAGATCATATGTTTTTTGTCCATATACTTTGGTCAAAGACCATAGAACTAATTTCGAAAATTCCAATGTGGGCGCAGTTATGGATGGCGACATACAGGATTTTATTATAGAGTATTTGAAAAGGTCGTAACGGCGTTATGGATTATTACAAAAGAGCCAAACAAAAATTAGAAGAACTAAGAGAGAGAGAGGATTATTATATACTCTCTATAGAATCTAGTTGTGACGAAACAGCCGTTGCCGTAACTAAGGGAAGGGAAATAGTTAGTAACGTGATTTCTTCGCAAATAGAGATTCATAAAAGGTTTGGTGGAGTTGTTCCTGAGATTGCCTCGCGTAATCATATTTTGGCAATAGATAATCTTATTAAAGAGAGCTTAATGGTAGCAAAGCTTACGCTAAAGGATATTTCTGTTATTGCCGTAACGTACGGAGCAGGTCTACTTGGGGCACTACTTGTGGGTGTTTCGTATGCCAAAGCCCTTGCTTTCGCTCTGGATATACCCATTGTTGGTATTGACCATATTAAGGGGCACGTTTGCGCCAACTTTCTTGAGCATAAAAATTTAGACTTTCCTTTTTTATGTTTGCTTGTCAGCGGAGGGCATACCGAAATATTGCAAGTTAATAGTTATTTAGATATGATAGTTCTTGGAGAAACCGTTGATGATGCGGCAGGAGAGGCTTTTGACAAAGTAGCAAGGGTATTAGGATTGCCTTATCCAGGCGGCCCGAAAATTGAAGAGGCGGCAAAGACTGGCAAAAATAATATTGTATTACCGCGGCCTTTTAAGGGAGAAAAGCACCTTAATTTTTCTTATTCGGGGATAAAAACAGCGGTTATCAATTATGTTAGCAACAATAAAGACCGTAAGATAGATATAAACATTAACGATTTGGCTTGTTCCTTCCAAAATGCGGCAGTAAATATGCTAATGGAAAACGTATTTATAGCGGCAGAAAGAAATAAAGTAAAAATTATTGCAATAGCCGGAGGGGTTGCCGCTAACGGTTTTTTGCGTGATAGTATAACTATAGAGGGCAAAAAACGCGGAATAGAAATTCTGCTACCTCCAAAGCATCTTTGTACAGACAATGCGGCAATGATTGGAGCAGGAGCTTATTACGCAATAAAAGAGGGGATAGAGCCATCTGCGCTTGATTTGGATGCGCAACCTGATTTATAAAAATATACACCCGTAGTTCAGTTGGATAGAATGTCAGCCTCCGACGCTGAAGGTCGTGAGTTCGAATCTCACCGGGTGTACCAAAAAATGTCAAATCTTTACATAGGAGCCAGTTTTGAAATACCTTTTTTTTGATATCGAATGTGCCAACTGTTTTAATAATGCAGGTAAAATCTGTAGCTTTGGATATGTTTTGATTGACGATGATTTTCACATATTGGAACGAAATGATATTGTCATTAACCCCAAGTCAAAAATTGATTTTAGAGGGTTAAAAATGGGTGGTGTTGAATTGTGTTATACCGAAAAGGAGTACAGAAACGCCCCTGATTTTGGCTTTTATTATAAAAAAATAAAAAGTTTGATGACCGAGAAAGACGTTATCGTATTTGGGCATAGCACTGTTAGCGATGCAAAATATATCTTAGACGAGTGTAAGAGGTATAATAAAGAGCCGTTTGACTATGTTTATGTGGATACTTTTAAGTTGGTAAAGAAAATATATCAACGCACAAAAGGTCTTTCTTTAAGCGTACTTTATAGCGAATTTTATCCCGAAGATATTAGCACTGTTGCGCATAAGAGCGAAGATGACGCCTATATGACAATGAAGTTGGCGCAATATATTTGCAAGGACAAAAACTTGAATTTAAGTAAGCTTATTTCCCAAAACACTCTTGCCAAAGGCGAGGTTTTTTTTGGCAGAACAATAGACAATGACACTTCAGTTTTTAGTTTTAACAAAAAAAATAATAAGACAAAAAATAACAATGGAAAATTATTCGAACAGGCAAAAAA
>CAYIZR010000074.1:0-6089 GCA_964367755.1 uncultured Christensenella sp.
AACCGTAGAAGTAATTATGGTAGCAATTAAAGAAAAAATGTATTTTGCCAAAGGGTATAAATATATTATATTATGTTACATATTATTTGTCGTTTTTTAAGCGGAGTAGGTATTTTTTTATTCGCCATAGTTCTGCTTAACAGTGTTTTATCGCTATCGGGAAAAAAAATTCCGAAATCTTTAGAAAATAGGCTAAACAAGCCTTTATTATGTATGGTTGGGGGGATTGCCTTGGCCGCAATAACTCAAAGCTCTTCTGCAATTAACAGCATATCGGTAAATCTATCCGAAAAAAAATACCTGCCAAGAAAATCAGCTTATTATATAGTAATCGGCGCCAATATCGGCACAACTATTTCGGGCTATATAGCGCTATTTAATAAAATATCTTTTTCGGAAATCATAGTTGCTTCCATATTTTTTTCTTCTCTCATTATGATGCTGTTCAAAAATGGCAAAATTTATAAAATCGGGTTTTTGATAAGTTCTATCGCCTTGCTCTTTTGCGGACTGTCGCTAATATCAAGATGCATACCCGATTTAATACTTAATTTTGACCTAACTTTGCTCAATTCTCAAAATAAATTTATGGCGCTAATTATAAGCTTACTAATAACCGCGCTTTGCCAAAGCTCCTCCCTTATTACCGTTATCATCGTAACTTTAAGTTCTTACGGTATTTTGAACATAGATATAGCTATTTTTATGGTTATCGGAGCAAATGTCGGCACTTGCTCAACATCTTTACTTGCAAGCATTGGCTCACAAGAAAGCGGCGTAAAGGTTGCTTTGTTTTCTCTTATATTTAACATTATTGGTTTAATACTTTTTAATATTTTATTTTCTTTCGGTATGCTTAATTGGTTTTTTCAATTAAATGTATCAGAGGATACAAAAATAGCATTGTTCAATACACTTTTCAATGTTACAACAATGCTATTTGTTTTTGGATTTGTAGATGAGATTGACTCTTTGCTTACAAAAAAGCCAAAATCAAAATTTATCGTAAAATAAGGTCGTCTCTTGCCGGTCCTACACCTATGTATTTGATTTTTACGCCAACGCTCTTTTCGATAAACTCAATATATTCGCGAGCCTCAACGGGTAAATCGCTGTATTTTCTTATCTTAGAAGTATCGCTCATCCAACCTTTCATTGTTACATATACCGGCTCAACTTTATCAAGTATTCTTGATGTAGGCATATAATCTATTACTTCTCCATTATACTTATATGCTGTACAAACCTTGATGCTTTCATAACTGTCAAGCTTGTCAATTTTGCATATTGCAATTGCGGTAAAGCCATTTATTGTGGCAGCAAACTTAACCACAGGTAAGTCCAACCACCCTAGTCTTCTTGCTCTGCCTGTTCTTGCGCCGAACTCGTCATCAACATTCTTGCCGTCGCCGCGGAAGCCGTCTGCCTCATTTGCTTCCATTTCCGTGGGGAATGGGCCATCGCCTACAGCTGAGGTAAATGCCTTCATAACTCCCACAATTTCGGTAATTTTGCTTATCGGGAAGCCTCCGCTTACTGCTGCATATGCTGCAACAGGATTAGAGGAAGTAACATAAGGATATATACCCAAATCAATATCTTTCATCGCGCCAAGTTGACCTTCGAATAAAATATCTTCACCTTTGTTTATTGCATTATTTACGAAAGAAACTGGCTCTACAAGCATTTTGTTTAGCTTTTCTGCCCAAAAAACGCATTTGTCATAGATTTCTTCTTCACTGAAAGTTCTGCCACCCTTTGCGTTAAGTTCGGCATTGATTGCTGGCATTATTTTTGCAATACGGGACTTACAGTATTCAAGGTCGGTTAAGTCCTCAAAACGCAACGCGCTTCTTCTGCTTCTATCAGCATAAGCATAACCTATTCCTCTCTTAGTTGTTCCGATAGAGGTACCGGTTTTTTCGCTTAAGCTGTCAAGCTCTACATGATATGGCATCAAAATAATTGCTCTTGAAGAAATATACATATTGCTTACGTCCACGTTCTTTTCGGCAATTTCGGCAAGTTCATTTATTAGTTCATCAGGATTTATTACCATTCCGGTATTGGCAAGAGCTTTACAACCCTTTTTGAAGATACCACAAGGTACTAAATGAAGCTTAAAAGCGCCACCTTCATTGACAACGGTGTGTCCTGCATTGTCACCACCTTGAAAACGTACAACCATATTCATTTTTGTGGATAAATAATCTACTATTTTCCCTTTTCCTTCGTCCCCGAATTGCGCTCCTACAAGTATTGTTACACTCATTTTTTTACCTCCGTATTTTTATTTCGACAAAAGCTTTTTTATTCTTTGCATTGCTTCTATAGTGTTTTCTTCGGTATTAAAGGCTGTAAGGCGGAAATATCCTTCTCCGCATTCCCCAAAACCGCTTCCAGGTGTGCCAACTACACACGCCTCATTTAATAAATAATCAAAGAACTCCCAAGAATTCATATTTTGTGGACATTTTAACCAGATATAAGGTGAATTTATACCGCCTGTATACCAAATACCAATCTCATCGAGAGTTTCAGCAATAATTTTTGCATTGTTTTGATAGTATGTAATAACTTTCCTAACGTCGATAAGCCCTTTATCGCTAAATACCGCTTCGGCGCCCTTTTGTACAACATAGCAAACACCGTTAAACTTCGTAGTTTGTCGGCGAAGCCACATCTTGTTGATACTCGTGCCCTCTCTTATTAAATCGTTAGGAACTATGGTATAGCCACAACGTGTTCCGGTAAAGCCTGCTGTTTTTGAGAAAGAACAAAACTCTATAGCACACTTTTTTGCGCCCTCAATTTCAAAAATAGACCTAGGAAGGTTTTCTTTAACAAAACTCTCATACGCGGCATCATAAAGTATAATACCTTGGCGCGCGTTAACAAAATCCACCCATACTTTTAGCTGTTTTGAGCTGTAAGCAGCTCCGGTTGGGTTATTAGGAGAACACAAATAAAATATATCTCCCTCCATATTTTCCTTAGGCATTGGCAAAAAGTTGTTTTCCTCGTTGCCTTTTATATAAACTATTTTTCTTCCAAGCATTATGTTGCTATCAACGTAAACAGGATATACAGGGTCAGGCACGACAATAACGTTATCATTGCTAAACAAATCGGTAATGTTACCCACGTCGCTCTTTGCGCCATCGGAAATAAAAACTTCGTTGCTTTCCAAAACAACACCTGTCTCTTTTTTATAATAATTTACTATTTTATTCTTTAGAAAGTCATAGCCTTGTTCCGGTCCATAACCGTGAAATCCTTCCTTAACGCCCATATCCTCAACAGCTGAATGCATAGACAATACAACCTCAGCAACCAAAGGCTTGGTGACGTCACCTATGCCCATTTTGATAACTTTTTTATCTGGATTATTTTCCGAAAACTTATTTACTCTTTTAGCTATATCGGCAAACAGATAGCTTTCTTTTAAGTTTGCATAGTTTTTGTTAATTTTTGCCATAAGTACCTCGCTTTATATTGTTTCTCCTTCAAAATTTGTTTCCACTTTTCCCGTTAATAAGTAACCTTCTTTTGTCTTTTGACAACTAAAAGTACCGCCGAGAAGGCTAATTTTTGCAAAAGATTCTACATTTTTTTTAGCATTTGCAGCAAAAAACACTGCAATTGCTCCTGTTCCGCAAGAGAGTGTTTCTCCGCTTCCTCGTTCATAAACTCTCATTTTTATATGCCCTTCGTCAATAATTTTTGCAAATTCGACGTTGGTTTTTTGGGGAAAAACAGCGGTATTGTTGCATAGTTCTTCTCCAGTTTTCATCATTTCATTCCAAAAGTCATCAACAAAAACCACAAAGTGTGGATTTCCCACACAAACTTTATAACCGCAAATTACTCTGCCTAAAACTGTTATTGTCAAAGGCTCATAGTCAAAAAACTTCGGATACCCCATATTGACTGTAGCAAAAATAACTTTATTGTCGCTAATTTTTAATCTGACTTCCTTAATTCCTGCCAAAGTATCAACCGTTATTACTGTCTTTTTAGTTAGTCCCTTGTCAAAAACGTACTTGCCCACACAACGAATTGCGTTGCCGCACATTTCACTTTCCGAGCCGTCTAAATTATACATCTTCATACAAAAATCAGCTCTTTCGCTCTTTTTTATGAGGACTAGCCCGTCTCCCCCGACACCAAAATGCCTGTCAGAAAGTTTTATAGCTAGTTTAGATGGATTTTCAATATCAATTTCCGTGGCGTTTATATAAATATAATCATTGCCTAGACCATTCATTTTTGTAAACTTCATTTCCTCTCCGTTTACAAAAAATATATGTTTTTTTACCCTTTTTATGCCATTTTATAGACTATTCTTCCACAATGCGGACATTCGGCATAGTCGCCTGCTTTTTCTAGTTTTTTGTCAACTTCGATTTCTATATTCATTCCGCAACCAAGACAACTTCCATCTTGATAAGGAACGAAAGCCGGCATTTTTTTTGCGCTACGAAGCAGCTTATATTTTTCTAAAAGTTTTTCCTCGATATTTGCGGACATTATTTCAAGCTGTTTCAAGATAGGCCCTGCAGACTTTTGCATTTCACGTTTTTTGTTAGAAAGTATTTTACCCGCCTTAGCGTATTCGGCATTTAATGTATCCATCTGCTCGTTATACTTTTTGTTTTCAGCGTTTATTTCGGATATTTTCTTAATCAAACGGGAGGCATCCCTGTTAATATTTATCATACTCTCTTCGTGTTTTGCCAATTTCTTTTCGTATTCATCAAATTCGTCCAATTCGCTAAAACTTTCAAAGTTAACCTTAAGACCGTCTTTTTCTCCATCTATCTCTTCGAATCTATCTTCTAATTTAGAAAGCTGCTGATATAGTTCCTCAAGCTCTTTGCTTAACTTGCCTAAAGCCTCCAATCTAGCTTTGTACATAGTTTGGCATTGGTATACACGCTCAATTTCTTTACATTGGCTATAATCTTTTTCAAGTTTATAAAGTGTTAAATCTAATTTTTGGTATTTAATAATTTCAGTTATTGCCATATTCACCTCTCGCCGTAAATCATTTGTTAATTGTACGGATTAGTTTGTTTTTCAGCCAAATATATGTTTGTATCCAATTTATCTTTCAAAACAGAACGCATCAGCGGCAAAAAGTCTAGCTCACTTGTATAATGACCGACTTCTATTATACCATAGTCTAAGTCTTTTGCCAACCGAGAAACGGCATATTTTACATCTCCGCTAACAAAAATATCACAACCTTGCCTAAATGTAGAAACAAGCTCATCGACTGAGCTGCCGCCGCCACCGTTTATAACCGCCACCTTTTTTATTTTTTTATTTAACCTTCCCACCGTGCGGATATTGTTATCTTTCAAAATAACTTTTAATCTTTCGGCGTATTCTTGCAAAGTCGTTTCTTCATTAAGCTTTCCTATTCTTGCGCTTCCTGTACTTAAACTATAAATTTTTTCCAAACCAATTATTTTTGCAAAATAATCATTAAGTCCATTTTCGGTGTAATCTACATTGGTATGCGCCGAATATATAGCAATATCGTTCTTTATTGCAAGGGAAATAGCCTTAGTTAGCGGCAAATCAAAATCTAGTTTTTTTATGGGATAAAAAATAGAAGGGTGATGTTCCAAAATAAAGTTGCACTTCTTTTCTATTGCTTCTCTTACTACTGCTTCATTTGTGTCAAGCGTTATCAAAATGCCACTAACCGGCATATCCAAAGAACCTGTTTTCAAACCGCAATTGTCAAAATCTCCCTGAATAGACAGTGGCGCAAAATCTTCGATAACTTTAATTACTTGGTTTGTCTTCAACATTTTTCAATACCTCCAGTTCTTTAATCAACAAGTCTGACAGCCCCTTATCGCTGCTAGACTTAGCGTATTGCGTCATTATATCTTCTATCCTTTCTTCTCTCTTTTTATTTCTCAAATAAAAAAATTGACTTTTAGGATAATCTTTTCCCAAAAAAAGCTCAGCGTCTAAGTAGTTATTTTCTCCTCTTACTGCCACAATTATATCATAAAATTTTCCATCAAAAACTACATAATCTTTTTCTATATAAAAATTGTTATCTCTAAGAT
>CAYIZR010000075.1:0-6003 GCA_964367755.1 uncultured Christensenella sp.
GTGAATATACAGTTTGATAACGTTCTTTATCTTGCAGTTTTTCGGTAATATATGGAGGAAGAGGAACTTCACCTACTCTTGACAAAATATCTTCAAATACACCATTGAACATAAATTCAATAATACGTACTCCGTTGTCGATAATGTCGGATATTTTTAACGATAATTCTTCATTTACGACAATTACCGTATCTTTTTTTGCTTTTCTTGCTGGCTTTAACAGGGCTTCCCATTTGGTAAGGTCAATTCTTTTTAATAAAAAAACCTCATACTTTCTTCCATTAGAATCATACCCAAACAGTCTTGCGTTAATAACTCTGGTATTATTTATTACCAAAACATCGCCTTTTCTCAAAAAATTAGGCAAATTATAAAAGAAATTATCTTCCACAATATCTTCGCCTTTGTTATAGCAAAGCATTCGAGAACTATCTCTTGGATAAATAGGAGTTTGAGCTATAAGCTCCTCGTGTAAATCATAATAAAAATCTTTTTTCTGCATATTATTTGCCTAATAAATCTATCATATCGGGTGGAAGCATTTTTAGATGCTTATAGCCGTTTTGGGTAACTATTCTGCCCCTTGGGGTACGCGCAATGAAGCCTAATTGCAACAAGTACGGTTCGTAAACGTCTTCTATTGTGTTGGTTTCTTCTCCGCTTGAAGCAGACAAAGTATCTAAGCCGACAGGGCCTCCTCCGAACTTTTCTACAATGGTTTTTAGGATGTTTATATCAGTACTATCAAGCCCTAGTTCATCAACTTCCAAACTATACAAAGCCTTATCAGCAATTTCTACGGTTATTATATTACTATTTTCGTATTCGGCAAAATCTCGCACCCTTTTTAGTAAGCGATTAGCAATTCTGGGAGTTCCTCTCGACCTTTTGGCTATTTCGTAGGTGGCTTTTTCTTCTATACTAATTCCAAAAATCTTTGCTGAACGGTTAATTATAATTGATAATTCTTCGGGAGAATACATCTCCAAACGGCAAACAACGCCAAAGCGGTCTCTTAATGGAGCGCTAAGCATTCCTGCCTTTGTTGTTGCCCCTACAAGGGTAAAATGCTTTAAGGTAAGGCGAATTGTCCTAGCGCTTGGGCCTTTACCTAGTACCATATCAAGGGCGTAATCTTCCATAGCAGGATACAGTATTTCTTCCACGTTATGGTTAAGACGGTGTATCTCGTCAATAAAAAGCACGTCGTTTTCGTTAAGATTGGTAAGAATTGCCGCCAAATCTCCTGCGCGTTCTATAGCCGGACCCGAAGTAACTCGAATATCAGAGCCCATTTCGTTAGCTATTATATGGCTAAGAGTGGTTTTACCTAGTCCTGGCGGACCATAAAGAAGCACGTGATCCAAACTCTCATTACGCTTCTTTGCCGAGTGCATAAAAACATTAAGGTTCTTTTTTACCTTATCTTGCCCAACATAATCTTCAATAATTTTTGGGCGTAAAATATTATCGGTATCGTCGTTGTCAATAATTGTTGAGGAAATAATGCGTTCTTCGTTCATATTCTTTCACCTCAATTTAAGCTTCGTAAAGCAATAGAAATCAGTTCTTCTATATTAGATGCCTTAGCTTTTGCTGCTCTGACAGCTTTTACCGCTTCATTTTGGGCAATTCCCAGCCCTCGCAAAGCGCCAATTGCATCCATAGCGTCCTTATCCATTGTTTCCAAACACTCGTCGCTACAACCTTCAAGCAATAAGCTACTGTCAACGTCTAAGCCTTCTCTTAGTTCCAAAATTATTCTTTCCGCTGTTTTTTTGCCTATTCCTTTTATTTTGGATAAGGTTTTTGTGTCTGAAGAAATAATTGCAATAATAAGATTATTAAGTTCTATTCCCGAAAGTATTCCCAAAGCAACCTTGGGGCCTACTCCGCTGATAGAAATAAGCTTTAGAAACATATTTTTTTCTTCTTTTGTGGCAAAGCCGTACAAATACAGACCGTCTTCTCTAACGTTTAGATATGTAAAAAGACTAATTGGCTGTTTTACGCTTATCTGCGTTAAAGTGGTGTTACTTACAGCTATTTCATAGCCAATGCCGTTATTTTCCAAAAGTATAGCGCCTTCGGTTGTTTCGGCAATTGTTCCTTTGATAAATCCTATCATCTATTCTCCTTATATACCGAAAAGGCATGCAAGACGGTTGGTCTGCGCATGCGTTAAAGCAACTGCCAAAGCATCGGCAACGTCATCGGGTTTTGGTATGCAATTAAGATTTAGCATTGCTTTTACCATTTCTTGAATTTGTCTTTTTTCTGCTCTGCCGTAGCCTGTCATAGCCTGCTTAATTTGCAGGGGCGTATACTCATATAATGCTGCGCATTTTTTGTATGCTGTGAGTAGTATAGCTCCCCTTGCCTCGGCAACAAGTATTGCAGTTTTTTGATTATTCTGAAAAAAAAGCTCCTCTATTGCAATGGCGTCAGGCTTATATTTATCAATTATTTCTTCAAAACAATTACAAATTTTGAGCAAGCGATTAGGTAAACTCTCTTCTTTTTTGGTAGTAATAGCGCCGTACTCTAAAGCGCGGCACTTGCCAGAGAGGTTTTCTATCAAACCAAAACCCACAGTAGCATAACCAGGGTCAATTCCTAAAATAATCATATAAATATAATACAAAAAATAAACAATTAAGTCAATCGAATAAGAAATTTATAAAACAGCAAAAATTTTGTTATAAAGCGCCTGTCTGTCGGCTTCTTTCACTCTCTCGTCCAAAATAATTTTACCGCTATCGCCAAGCACGATAATTCTATCGCAAAGATTTATCGCATCGTCAAGGTCGTGTGTGACAAAAATAGTGGTTTTTTTGTATGATAGTAATAGCTTATTAAACAAAGTAAGTATCTGCTTTTTCAAAGAAATGTCAAGCCCCTTAAAAGGCTCGTCCATAAGAAGAACGGGCGCATCATAAATAAACGCTCTGGCAAGGGAAACACGCTGGCTCATTCCTCCGCTCAGTTGCCTAGGATATTTGCTTCTTTCTTCCCACAAATTAACACTTTTTAGCATGGATTCTATTTTACTGTTTAGTTCTTCTTTTGAATAGCCATTACCACTTAAGACATACTCCAAATTTTTATATACTGTTAAATTGTCAAGAAGTCTGGTGCTTTGAAAAATGTAGCTAATTTTTCCCCTTGTATCTAGCTGTCCTTGAAAGTCGGTTATTCCTGCTATTATATTTAACAAAGTGGTTTTGCCACAGCCTGAAGCACCCAAAATTCCACAAACTTCACCTTCAACAAATTTTATGGAAAAATCCTGAAAAACTGCCAAATCACCGTATTTTTTGGTAATATTACTTAGTTGCATATTGCCACCTCACGACTAATCTTTTTATTAACCCGACAAATAGTTCTAACAAATAACTCATTACTATTGCCAATATGGTGTAGGCAAGTAGCTGAGCTGTTTCTAGCTGACTTCGAGCTATTTGCATCATAATGCCTAGCGAAAACCTCGTTTGCGCAATAATTTCTGCCGAAATAATCAATTTTACCGTTAAGCTTATATTTGCTTTGGAAATATCAAAAAAAGACGGGGCAATGGAAGGCAAATATAAGGATTTTATCATATCTTTTTTGGACACCTTATATGCCCTACTCATATCCACTAAATCTTTGTCAACACCCGTTACAGAACTATAAATACCTGCATACATCAAAGGAAAGATTATTATATATGCAATAAGTATAGGACTTGTTTCGGGCTTCATCCACACAACAGTTAGCAAAATTATACTCATGGTCGGCACTGCCCGCATTATTGCTATCAATGGGGATAATAACTTATATATTATCGGAAAAAATGCGCTTAGAATACTAAAAATAACTGCGGAAACCATTGCCAAAGCGAAAGCAATTATTGCCCTTAATAAGGTGTTTAATGCCGACGAATAAAATTTTGCGCTTGACAGTATTTCCCCTAAACCAACAAAAGTGCTTTTTATAGATGGCACAATTATTTCTATCCCAACTACAGAGGCAAATATCGCCCATATCCCTATCAAAATTGATAGGGATATAAGGGGATAAATAAGGTTTGAATATTTTTTAACAAATTTCATAAAAGCCTTTTTGTCCTTTGTTTTTGTTTAGTCCAAAGCTATATTAACATAAAAACCTTCTGCTGGCAAATCTCCGCCGATAAATTGCGCATTGCTAGCCTTCATAACATCAAAATAACTCTCTAATCCTTCTTTTGAATCTATTCCTCCTACATATTTTATGTTGCAACGTTCAATAATTGCCGTACTTCCAAAAGCCACTAGACTATTATTATCAGCTAAAGCCTTATTTATAACAGCAACATCAGTATCAGTAATATAATCAACGTTGTCGCTCATCTTGCTCAAAAATGCTTTCAAAAATCCGCTATGGTTAGTAACTATATTGCCTGTAGCAACAGTTCCTGCCTGCGGATAACCTTCATAACCTGTGGCTTCATTCCACATTTCTTGCAAATCAAATAATATAGTAGCGTCGGTTTTGCCAACTGCCATTGTTGCAGCCGGTTCACCTAGTAAAGCGAATTTTGCAGTTCCTGCGCTCAGTGCTGCGATAGCGTCACTCCCTTGAGTAATATATTGAATATCAGCTTCTGTTTCTAAATTTATACCGGCATTTTGCATAAAGTATTTTAGTAGAAAATCAGGTGTTCCACCTTGACCGATACACATAATCTTTTGATTTTTCAAATCGCCAAAATCAGTTATATTTTCCGTTCCAACCAAATACATAAGTCCATATACATTGGTAGCAACAAGTTTTATATCTATATTATTCGCATAAAGTTTGGCTGCAATATTTGTCGGGAGCAAAGCGATATCTGCTTGACTTGCGGTAAGTTTTGCCGAAATCTCGGTAGCCCCTGGAACTATTTCTAATTCAACTTTATAATTTTCATAAGAAAAACCATCCTTAAGCATATTAGCTAAGGCTAAAGCAGGAGCGCCATCGGGAACAGCTATTTTTATAGTATATTCATTATTTTCCTTGCAAGCAAGTAAAGAAACGCTTAATACTGCAATCAATGCAACAATAAGCAATATTGATAGTGCTTTTTTTACTGATTTTTTCATTTTAGTCCTCCAATTCTATCGATGTCAAAGCCGATTTTACGTTAATGTTGTTTAATCTACCTAATTTTCCGCTAAGCGCGGTTATTCTTTCATTACATCCGCTGACAATTACACTCAGCGCCGAAATATTTTTTTCGGGCAATGGAACACCCATTCTTCCCACAATAATATCGCCATATTCTGACAATATGCTTTGCATCTGCGTTGTTACTGCCCTATCGCCCGACACAACGATACCTATTACACCTATTCTTTTCATTTTAGTATCTGCTCCTCCAATATTGTTATTAACAAAAAAACTCCGATTAACGGAGTTTTCACTTATACTGTATCATAATAAAAATACTGTGAAAGCATAATCTCCGAAAAATCATTGAATTCTGGTCACAACTAAAATATACAACTATTTACCTAACTTGTCAACGAAAATAAATCAATTGTTCACTCCTAATATCAAAAACCTTCGTCCCAAATTTATCTTCGCCGTCAACGCGCGCTAAAACAACGCTTTTTGCGATAAAAATACTACTAATTAGCTTATCTTCACTCAAAATAATTTTTTCGCCGAACCCTTCTACAAATACCTCGCCGTTCTCTTTATTAAGTGTACCCTCACATAAAAGTAATTTTTCACCATAAAACAGCTTACACACCGTTAAACTGAGCGGATTATTTTTTATATCCTTATACTCACCTTTTTGCAACATAATACCATAGTTTAGTACAATTACATTATTGCCCATTTTTTCGGCTTCGAAATTGCTGTCGGTAGCAAAAACAAGAGGGGCATTTTGGCTAAACTCCTTTATATAAGGTAGATAATGCAAAAATATTTCCTTTCTTTTTGATACTTCCACATTAGAAAATATATTATCAATTAAATCAATTACTTGTT
>CAYIZR010000076.1:0-5998 GCA_964367755.1 uncultured Christensenella sp.
TTATTCTTCAATCTAGTTATATTAACCGATTTTGCCAATGCTTCTAAATCTTCCTTTGAAAAATGTGGCGAGGTAATTTCCATTGAACCAAGCATATTCTTAAACCATTCTATTGCTTCTTTTACGGTGTTTTTGCCAATTAGCTTAGCTATTTCTAAAAATACTTCATTAACATATGCGCTTCCTCTCTTGTCAGCAACATTATTTGAGTTCTCACTCATATGCTCCCATAATACAGGAAGACAAATTGCTACTGCATGACCGTGTGGCAAATTAAACATAGATGTAAGCTTATAACTCATAGCGTGGGCGGCTGTTGTTTGAGAAATATTAATAGCGCGTCCAGCAAAATTTGCGCCCATCATAATGTGTTTGTTAACATTATTTTTTCCTGCAATATACCCGTCTATATTCTCACATAACAACGCTATGGCGTTTTGCGAATATTCCTTGCTCTCTTCATTTGAGTTTACTGACCAGAAAGATTCAATACCTTGACACAGAGCGTCCAAAACTGTACATTTTTTTTGATATACAGGCAAGGTAACAAGTAAATCAGCAATCAATATAGCATAATCTGGAATTATACTTTCGTCAGCAATAGACTGTTTTTCACCATTATAGTAAATAACGGCAAACCTTGTTGATTCGCTACCTGTTCCCGCCGTTGTAGGAATAGCAATCAATTTAATATCGTTTTTCTTATATTGTTGTTGCAAAAAATTTTTTGAACTGTCCAAAGAAGAAAACAGTTTGATACATTTGGCAACATCTATACAACTTCCTCCTCCCAATGCTAGAATAACATCACAGTTATTATCCTTATACTCCTTTACACCTTGTACTACAGATTCATACAAGGGATTTGCAGAAAACCCTGAGAAAGAATAATATGGTATATCAATATTGCCAAAAAAATTGTTTATTTCAAGATATTGCAACGCAGCGTCGCACACGAGGAAAAACTTTTGGGAATTTAACTTTTTTAGCAGAGCTTTGATATCATCATAATTCTTTTCTATTATTATGATTTCTTGCATTCTAATCCTCCGGTATTAGTGTAAGTATTTCTTTTATTGACATACACATATCGTCAGCTTCTTTGGCTCTATGATTTATCAAAATTGTTTCCGCTGTCTTTTTCATCGCAGGGAAACCGCTTCTAGTGAGTTGATTTGCATAAATAACAATATTAACTCCGCGTTGTTCAAACTCTTTTTCAGAAACGGCATTAAAAGATGTGGGTACTACTACTATTGGTGTATCATGATTTTTTTCTCTAAACTTAGCAACAAAAGTAAATATCTCTGACGGGTCTTTTTGTCTGCTATGAATCATTATGCCGTCCGCTCCTGCCGTCACATAGGCAAAAGCTCTTTCCAAAGCGTCTTCCATACCCATTTCTAGAATCAGACTTTCTATTCGCGCTATTATCATAAATTCTTTTGTCTTCTGTGCTTTTTTCCCTGCGGATATCTTTGCGCAAAAATTTTCTATACTATCTTGGGTTTGTTCTACGTCAGTGCCGAACAATGAATTCTTTTTTAGTCCGGTTTTATCTTCAATTATTATAGCGGATACTCCCATTCTTTCAAGTGTCTTTACATTATATACAAAATGCTCTGTTAGCCCGCCAGTATCTCCATCAAGTATAATAGGTTTTGTTGTTACTTCCATAATGTCATCAATTGTGCGCATACGTGAAGACATATCTACAAGCTCTATATCAGGCTTTCCTTTTGCGGTGGAATCGCATAATGATGAAACCCACATTCCGTCAAACTGGTAAGCTTTTCCGTCTTGATAAACCGTTGTTTTTTCTGCTATCAACCCCGTAATACCGCTGTGAGCCTCAATAATATTGATAAGAGGTTTTAATTCCAACATTTTACGCAATCTGCCTCTCCTTATATCAGGAATTGACAGTTGTTCTCTGCTCTGCGCTTCGAGTTTTTTGTATTTATCATCTTTAGAATAAGGATATTCTATTAATTTCCCGCCATAGGTAGACAAGATAGACAACACCTCTTCCCTGACAGGCTTTTGGAATCCTTGTTTCCAATCATCTCCGTGAACAACATAATCAGGCTTAATTGCAATCAAATTTTCTTTGTAGCTCAAATCCTTTTGCTCTACTACCTTGCTTACTCCTTTAATGCTATCAAATAAGGCTTTTCTTTCTTCATATGGCATTAAGGGAAAGCGCTTGTAACTAGCTATTGCCTTATCGGTAAGCAATCCTACAATAAGCTTACCCCATTTTGCTGCTTTGTTAATTATAGCGATATGCCCGCTATGCAACATATCTGTAGAAAAACACATATAAACCGTTTTGTTTGACACCTCTTCAAGCTTTGCAATTACCACATCCAAATCATTAGGATTATCAACCTCATTACATAAAAAATCCTCAACATCAAGTGGCTTTATGTCACACTGCCAAGATACCTCATTAAGCGCTTTTTCAGCATAACAATTGACCTCTCCGCTCTCACAAAATTTTATTATACTATCAAGCCAAACCTTCCAATCCTTTTGTACAAGCTTATAAAGTGGTTGCGCCGCTACTGCGTTGTCGAAAAATTCTATTCCTACTTTTGATATTTTTCCACTCTCAAGAACCGCTTTGAAATCCTTATCCGGCAAAGGCAAGGTAGAACTTATTGCCATTATACTTTCATTTCTACTACACATTTCGTCCAGTACTCTGTCTTCAATAACCAAATCTCCGTGCATAAGAATGATGTCATCATTTAGATATTCCCTCGCGCAATATATGGAATATATATAATTTGTTTTATCAAATAAAGGATTGTTTACAAATTTATATTCCAAATCGAGACTTAATGAGTTGCAATACTCAATAAGAACTTTATCAAAATAACCTGTCGTAACAACAACTTCCCTTATACCTATAGACTCTAATTGTTTTAACTGTCTGCTCAAAATGGTATCACAGTTAGAAATAAGGGTCATGCATTTTGGATGTTCGCTTGTAAGGACACCCATTCTCTTACCTAATCCCGAATTAAGTATCAGTGCTTTCATTTAGTTTTTCTCCTTCAAGAAATTCATAAAACTTACTTTATTTTCTTTAGCGGTTGTAGTGGGCCTTCCTAGGTCCTCTCTTGCGCCTAGTGATGCTTTAACTTCAACAAAGCAAAGTCCCTCTTTATGTTTTACCTCTTGCAATACATTTTGTAAATCTTTTATATCTTTTACTAGGTATCGGCTACAATAGCCACAGCCTTCTGCCACTTTAATTAAATCAACTTTATTGCAGACTGTAGGCATTCCTCCTACTGTCTCATGAGCATTGTTGTTTATCACTATATGAATTAGATTTTTGGGAGATTTTGCTCCGATGACAGCCATTGATCCCATATGCATAAGCGCGGCTCCGTCACCATCTATACACCAAATCTTGCTACTTGGTTTGTTTATCGCTATGCCAAGTGCAATTGAAGAACTATGCCCCATCGAGCCTACCGTCAAAAAATCGTACTTGTGCGATTGTTTATTTCTTTCTCTGATTTCAAAAAGTTCTCTTGATGCCTTTCCCGTTGTTGATACAACTATATCTTCATCTGCTACCTTTGTTATTTCCTCTATAATATCTTCTCTGATAAGTTTATTATCATTATAATATTTTATTTTTTCATTAAATTCTAACGCGCCCTGACGAATAATAAAAGCCACACTGTTTCCTTCTAATATTGCATTATGAGATTTTTTTACAAATTCATCAATGTCATTTTCCGTAGTATCCTTACTGATTACCATTGTTTTTATATCCATATCTTCCATCAATTTTATTGTTACTTCGCCTTGAAAAATATGCTGAGGCTCATCCTTAATACCAGGCTCTCCTCTCCATCCAATAATAAAAATACAAGGAATACCATATACTTTGCCGTTTAGTAATGATGCAATAGGATTTATAGTATTACCTATACCGCTGTTTTGCATATATACAACAGGTGTCTTTCCTGTAGCCAAATGATATCCTGCAGCAAGACCAACAGCATTTCCTTCATTAGCTGCAATAATATGCTTATCGCATATACCGTATTTGGCGGTAAGAAAATTGCATAAGGGTTTGAGCTGTGAATCAGGAACACCCGTAAAAAATTCACCGGCATTTAGTTCCTTAATAAAGTTTAATAAATTTTGTATTTCCATAATACTCCTTCTGTTTCTTATTAAAAATCCCTTGCTATCAGCGACAAGGTGCCCAAAAACTTTCATAATCACCAATTAAGTAGTAACGCTAACAGGCAATTAGATTTATTAGATTAAGCCTTGAATTAACCTATCCGTAAATAAATATCTATTATTTAACTACCGCAATTTTTTCTAATCCAATTAACAGTACGTTTTATTCCATCTTCCAAACTTATTTTTGGCTCAAAGCCCACATCTTTTTTTAATTCGGATATATCGCCAACTAAGTACATTGTTTGCCTGTTATTATATGGTCTAGCGCCTATTTTAAGGGATGCATCATTACCTACAGCTTCTTTCATTACCGAAAAAACATCTCTCAGCAGTACTTTTTTGCCACTACCTATTACGTATGTTTTGCCATGAACTCCACTTTTACCTATTAGATAAAATGCCTCTGCCGCATCGTCGCAATAAAGCAAATCCCATACTTGTTCGCCCAAAGTCGTCGAAGAAGTTTTTTTATTTATCATATCACTAATTACAGACTGAGTTAGTGAGGTAATATTATCGCCTATTCCATAAACACTCAATATTCTCGTCCATACAAAATCTATACCTATATTATCCGCGACCATTCGCCCAAGTTTGCCTGCGCACAATTTTGCTATCCCATAACCAGAATCAGGATTGCAAGGAGATTCTTCTTTTATATCAACTCCATAAGGTAAGTTTCCATACTCGGCTTGACTGCCTGCTCCCACAAACTTATTACACCCTAGTTGTTTTGCCACCCTTATGGACAACAAAGCAGCCCTTATATTTTTCTCTTGAAGTATTCCGTCATTGCGCTCTGCGCCGAAAGTTCCCATCCAAGCAAAATGAAAGAACCAGTCAAACTTTTCATTAGCTAATAGCGTTGCTAAGCTCTCATAATCTTCGGCATCACATTCCACAATATTAATTTTATCAATGACATTTACCAAATTATCCATCTTTTTGGTATTTTTTCTAATCACTGCGGTAACGCTGTGTCCTTTATCAAGAGCTAGCCTAACCAAACTGCTTCCTAGCATTCCCGTAGCACCAGTCACTATTATTCTTTCGGACATAATTTCTCCTCTAAGACTTTAAGCAATTCCGTTGTAGAGTCAACCTGAACTACCTTATTATATAGAGCAATATCCTCTTTCTTGCCTTGCCCCCATTTCGCATAATAGCAAATAATTTCGCTGTTTTTTGCTGTCAAGACATCTGTTGAAGTATCGCCTACATAAACTGTATCTTCTTTTTTAGCATTTACAATGCTCATCAAATAATTAACGCCCTCAGGCGCTGGTTTTGGTGACATTCCGCCCTCGCTACCAACTATTGCAACAAAATTCGCATATGCGAATTTACTTTTTATAATTCCCTCTGTCAAAAGTTGATTTTTGTTGGTGTGTATTGCAATTTTAATGCCCTTCTTCCCCAACGACACAAGCATTTCTTCTATGCCATCATAAGCTCTGCTATGTTCTACCGAATACTTGGCATATACGTTTTTGTATCCTTTCTTTATTAGCGATATAAGCGACTCATCGTTTCTTTTTTCTTCGGGCAATAGCCTGCTTATCACCTGTTCCAAATCTCCACCGACAAAGGCTTGAAACTCCTCAACGCTATAATTTGGAAGATTATTGTCCTCAAGTACCTTATTGAAACAATACGCTACATCGGAAATAGAATCCAAAAGAGTTCCGTCAAGGTCAAAAATTACAAGCTTATTCATTGCCTTCCTCATAATGAGAATGTGTCAGAAGCTCAACACTTCTTTTCTTTCGAAAAGCTCTAA
>CAYIZR010000077.1:0-5971 GCA_964367755.1 uncultured Christensenella sp.
ATTGATAAACTTATCAAAAAAGCACCCTGCCGTTACGCATTGGTTTGCGGATTGGCAAAGAGAGCCAAAGAGCTGTTGGCTGTTAATAGCCCAGAGCTAGAAAAATCTCATTTGAAAGCGATAAGTTATGCCGCTAGTGAGATTTATAACGATAAGATTATTATCAAAATTAACTAAAAAACTTTTGAAAAAGAATATTATCGTAGGAGTAAGTGGCGGAATTGCCGTTTATAAAACCTGCGCAGTGGTAAGTTCTTTAAAAAAAATGGGGTACAACGTTAAGGTGGTTATGACCAAAAATGCCACCGAATTTGTTGCTCCCTTAACTTTTGAAACGCTGTCAAATAATGCGGTAATTACCGATATGTTTGCCGAAAAAGCCCATTACGAAGTGGAGCATATTTCTCTTGCTAAAGAGGCGGATTTGTTTTTGATTGCTCCTTGTACAGCTAACATAATAGGCAAAATCGCATCAGGTATTGCCGACGATATGCTTACTACTACTTTTATGGCAAGCAAAGCAAAAAAGGTTATTTGCCCGGCTATGAATACTAATATGTATTTAAGCGAGAGCAACACAAACAATTTGGAATTATTAAAAGAACAAGGCATTGATATTTTGGAGCCAATCAGTGGACTGCTAGCTTGCGGAGACGTGGGCGTTGGACGTATGTCAGAACCTAACGAAATTGTTACTTACATAGATAAATTATTGACGCCAAATCCCGATTATCGCAATAGAAAAGTACTTATTACCGCGGGAGCTACCGTAGAAACTATTGATGGAGTTAGATTTATTAGCAATTTTAGCTCAGGAAAGATGGGAGTAGCTATAGCGGAAGCGGTAATAAATCGTGGCGGAGAGGTTACTTTAATTGCCGGAAGAATGAGTGTTTTACCGCCAAAGGGAGTAAAGGTTATATCTGTTACTTCCACAATGGATATGTATTCTGCCGTTATGGAAAATATGGAAGAACATAACATTATTATAAAAGCCGCCGCGCCTGCCGATTATCGAGTAAAAAATCCGCAAAAAAGTAAAATAAAGAGTGATAATCTGGTATTAGAATTTGAAAAAAATCCCGACATTGCTAAGGCGGTGGGAGAGAAAAAAGGTAATCGTATTCTTGTGGTCTTTGCCGCAGAAACCGATAACATAAATGAGAATGCATTAAAAAAGCTTGCATCAAAAAATGCCGATATGCTAGTTGCTAACGACGTAACTAAAGAGGGAGCAGGCTTTAATGTAGATACTAATATTGCTACAATTTTTTATGCAAATGGCATAACCGACAGTCTACCTATTATGAAAAAAACTGAGCTTGCCGATATTATTTTGGATGGAATATTAACCTTATGATTTACGAGGTAATTGTAGATATAAGTAATGGAGAGGTAGACAAAGTTTTTGATTATTCAGCGGATTTTACAATAGAAACGGGAAGCCGTGTAAAAGTACCCTTCGGACCAAGAACCCTGGAGGGTTTTGTTATTGGACAAAAAGAGAGTTCTAAGGTAGAAACCAAAAATATTATAGCTAAGCTTGACGATTTTACCCCAATAACTAAAGAAATGATAGATTTAGTAAAAAGTTTGAAAAATACCAACAATTTAAGGTATGTTGACAGCCTTCGGCTATGTATCCCTAGCAAATTGCGCGGTGGGAAGGTTCGTGTAAAGAAAATAAATTATTTAACACTAGACGTGGATTATTCTTTGGCAATAACTCTTATAAAAAAGAACGCTCCTAAGCAGCTTGCAATAATAGAAAAAGTAAAGCAAGAGGGAGAGTATGAAAGCGTATTAAATAGTAGTTTTGGCGCAGGCGCGGTAAAGTCGCTGCTGGAAAAAGGCATTCTACATAAAGAAGAGCAAATAAAGAGGCGTGTTCCAAGGGGAATGGATAGATGTGCAAAAAAAATTATCTTAACGGATAATCAACAAAGAGCTAAGGAGAGTATATTAAACAATAAAGGCACGACATTACTTCACGGAGTAACGGGAAGCGGAAAAACCGAAATTTATTTAGCTGTTATTGAAGAAATGTTAAAATTAGGCAAAACGGCGATTATGCTTGTACCGGAGATTTCTTTAACGCCACAAATGTTGTCTGTTTTTCGGGGTCGTTTCGGCGACAAAGTAGGAGTACTTCACAGCGGGCTTTCCGATGGGGAAAGATTCGATGAGTGGTTAAGACTTCTTAAAGGAGAAGCCAAAGTTGCTTTGGGTGCAAGGTCGGCAATTTTTGCCCCGATAAATAACGTGGGGGTAATTATTATTGACGAGGAACACGACAATAGCTATGTGAGCGAGTCAAATCCTCGTTATTATACTCACGATATAGCCGAATACAGGCGAAAATATAACAACGCTAAGCTTGTATTAGGTAGCGCAACGCCTAGTTTGGGTACGTATTTGAAGGCGAGTTACGGAGAATATAATCTTATTACTTTGACCGAGCGGATAAACAAGCAAAAATTGCCCGATATGGAAATAGTTGATATGCGCAAAGAATTGCGCGCGGGCAATACAAGTATGTTTTCTAGAGCGCTGCTTAGTGAACTTGATTTTACACTGAAAGAAAACAATCAGGCGATGATATACATAAACAGAAGGGGATATTCTTCCTTTTTACGGTGTAAAAGTTGTGGATACGTTCCTAAATGTACCGATTGTGAAGTATCGTTAACTTACCATAAAGACGATAACCGCCTAAAATGTCACTATTGCGGCAAGAAGTATTATACTTTGACACAATGCCCAATTTGTGGCAATACACATCTATCTTTAGGAAGAATAGGTACCGAAACGGTGGTGGAAGAATTAAATAAGCTTTTTCCAGATGTAAAAGTACTAAGGCTTGATAATGATACAACTTCCACAAAGGATAGCACCTCCGAGATTTTGTCGGCGTTTAGCCGTAAGGAAGCGCAAATACTTGTAGGCACGCAAATGATTGTAAAAGGTCACGATTTTAAGGACGTAACCCTAGTTGGGGTTTTAGATGCTGATCTTAGCTTATATTATAGCGATTATAAGAGTATAGAGCTTACTTTCCAGCAAATAACACAGGTGGCGGGCAGAGCAGGCAGAGAGAGCAAGGAAGGCAAAGTAATTATACAAACTTACAATCCAAAGCACTATGTATTCCGCTTTGCGGTAAATTATGATTATATAGGATTTTTTGATAAAGAAAGGAATATTAGGGAGACAACGCAGTTTCCGCCTTATTCAAAAATAGCTAGAGTACTTATCAAAAGCGCCAATGAAGAAAAAGCTATGACAGCAGCAAGAATGTGTTATAATGATATAAAAAGTATCAAAGAAAATAATGGAAATTTGTTTCGAGTTCAAGCAATGCGGGCGCCCATAAAAAGGCTGAGCAATGAATACCGTTTTCAGGTGGTTGCTTGGATAATGACGGATTTTGAGGAGGATATTTTGCCACAAATTTATCAGACAGCGGCAAAATACAGCAAAAAAGAGGTAGTTACTTTTGTGGAAATAAACCCCACGAATATGAGATAAGAATTTTTGGAGGATATATGGCAATAAGAAAAATATTTATGGACGGAGAAGAGGTTCTCAAAAAGAAAAGTCGTGAAGTTATAAATTATGATAACAGGCTAAAAGATTTACTCGAGGATTTGTATGATACAATGCACAAAGCCGATGGAGTTGGACTTGCTGCGCCGCAAGTAGGCATACTAAGAAGGGTGGCAGTTATCGAAGTTGACGATTTGTATTTAGAAATGGTAAATCCGCAAATTATAGCAAAAGAAGGGGAACAGATAGGCGAAGAGGGATGCTTGAGCGTTGATTCGGAAAAAAATTGTTTGGTTAATAGGCCTAATAAAGTAACGGTGCGAGCTTATGACCGCGATGGCAAACTATATGAAAAGACATTGGAAGAGCTAGCGGCAAGGGCAGTTTGTCACGAGCTAGACCATTTAGACGGTGTTTTATTTTATTCTAGAAAATATGAAGATAAGGAAGAAAGTAAATGCGAGTAATTTTTTTGGGAACGCCGGAATTTGCTCTTAATATACTTGGCGGAATTGCTAAGTCCAACCACCAAATTATTGGGGTAGTGACTCAAATCGACAAAATAAACGCAAGGGGCAATAAAGTGGTTTTTTCTAAGGTTAAAGAATACGCTATTGCCAACAATATTCCTATTTTTCAGTACAAAAATATTAGTATAGAGGGCGAAAAAGACCTAAGAGCGCTAGACGCTGATATTATGGTTACCGCAGCTTTTGGACAGATTTTGCGGCAAAATATTTTGGATATTTGTAAATACGGTATTATAAATGTTCACGCATCATTACTACCGAAGTATAGAGGCTCTTCCCCCGTTCAATGGGCGCTAATAAACGGAGAAAAAACCATTGGTGTATCAATAATGCAAACAGAACTTGGTATAGACACAGGGGATGTTATTTTGCAAAAAGAGGTGTCTTTGTCAGGCGATGAAAATAGCGCGCAAGCTTTGGATATACTAGCAGAAGTTGGGGCAAGCGCCATTGTGGAAGCCCTTGATTTAATAGAAAAAGGGCAAGCAAAATTTGTTAAGCAAAATAATGACGAGGCAACACATTGCAGGATGCTTATTAAAGAAGACGGATTGATTGATTTTTCTAATAAAGCTAGCGAAATTGTTAATTTTGTAAGGGGAATGACTCCTTGGCCGAGTGCATATACAGATAGCAATAATGGCAGAATTAAGATATTAAAAGCTGAAGAATGCGACTTTTTTGGTGGTAGTAGATTTGGAGAAGTTGTCGCATATGACAACAAAAACGGAATAATCGTTAAATGCGGCGTAGGCTATATCAGAATTTTGGTAATTCAGGGAGAAAACAGTAAGGCAATGGATGCAAAAGCATATTTGCTTGGCAAAAAGTTGCCCATAGGGAGTGTGCTTGGTGGATAATACAGTTTATAAGACAAGCTATGATGTTTTAATTAAGGTTTACCGTGACAACACTTATCTAAATCTTTTGATGAAGGAGATAAGCAATAAACGGGTAGCCAAAATAGTCTATGGAGTTTTGGAAAAGCACTATGAACTAAATTATATAATAGACCAGCTTGCCTCAAAGGGGGTAAAGCCTAACGTTCGCCCTGTTTTGCTAATAGGCGCATATTCAATACTTTATATGAATACTCCCGAAAACTTGGTAAGAACGGAGATAAGGGAGCTTTTAGAGAGTTTAGGAAAGTCAGGAATAAGAGATTTTGCCGATGCAATTATACTTAAAATAATAAAAAAAGAATATGAGCTTCCTGCAAAGAGCCACAAAAGCTATTTGGAAGTAAAATACAATTTGCCGTCATGGCTAATAGGTATGTACAAAAAAGACTATCCTGATAGATATGAAGACCTCATGGGAGAAATTCATCATAATAAAGTTCACGTTATTTTGAATAATAATACTTTGGATAAAGAGATAATCGAGGCGGATAAGGATTGTAAAAAGACAGATACCGGATATTTTGTCAAGAATACGAAGGAAATAGCTCTTCTTAATTTTTTGGGTAAAATTTCCTATATGTCTTATGGTTCAACTTTGATAGCAAAAAGCATTGATGCGAAAAATAAAAGTATATTAGACTGTTGCGCAGCCCCCGGCGGAAAGTCGGTGTTTCTTACCTTAAGTGGGGGAAAAGTAACTTCTTGTGACGTTCATAAACATAGAGTAGAGCTAATAAAAAGTTATGCTAGGCGTATGAATGTAAAATTAAATATATTAGAAAGAGATGCAACTGTATTTTATCCTGAGTGGGAAGAAAGTTTTGACGTGGTACTTCTTGACGCGCCGTGTAGCGGTTTTGGCGTGACAGGCAAAAAGAAAGATATAGTTTTTAACCGTAGTTACGACGATATTATTTCTTTAGTTAGCTTGCAGAGAGAGATTTTGCAAAGTGTGTCAAGATATGTAAAAAAAGGCGGGCTCTTGGTATATTC
>CAYIZR010000078.1:0-5870 GCA_964367755.1 uncultured Christensenella sp.
TTTTAGGTCTATTACGTTATAAGATATTTTTTCTGCGGCGGCAGTTGGAGTAATTGCGCGAAAATCAGCAACAAAATCAGCTAGCGTATAATCTGTCTCGTGCCCTACTGCAGAAATGACAGGAGTTTTCATATCATAGATTCTTCTTACCAATCTTTCATCATTAAAGCCGAAAAGGTCTTCAAAGGATCCCCCGCCTCTTGCAAGTATAATGGTATCAAAGCCATATTCGTCTGCGTTTGTTAATGCGTCAATTACATCACTTACGCTATTTTCTCCCTGAACTCTGACGTCAATAACCGATACGCTTATAGGACAATTGTTTCTTACTAAGGTACTCAAAAAGTCTTGCATTGCCGCGCCTTGGGCGCTGGTAATTAACGCTATTCTTTTACAATATTTAGGTATATCTTTTTTAATTGACTCCTCAAAAAGCCCTTCGGAAGATAGTTTTTCTTTCAGCTTTTCTAACTCAACATGAAGTTCTCCTGCTCCAAATGGAGTTATTTCAAAGGCTTTTAGGCTAAGTTGACCATTTTTTACATAATAATCAACACTACCTCTTATTAGCACGCTTTGTCCATTAAGTGGTACTTTGCTAGAGGGACAATTAAAATATACAACCTTAATTTGCGCCTTTTTGTCCTTTAAGGAAAAATAACAATGCCCGGAAACATAACTGCAACCGGACACCTCGCCCACAACCGGAACGCTATGCAATAGCGTTTCTTCGTTGAAAATATTATTTATAAAAAAATTAAGTTCCTCTACTGTAAGATATTCTTTCTTACTCATTGCGTTTAATTGCCCCAATAGTGTTTTTCATAAGCATTGTTACTGTCATTGGTCCCACTCCGCCAGGAACAGGCGTGATAAAAGAGCATTTTTTACTTACTTCTTCAAAATCGACGTCGCCGCATAGTTTGCCGTCAACACGATTCATACCAACATCAATTACTACTGCGCCCTCTTTGACCATATCAGCAGTAACAAAACGGCTTCTACCGATAGCTACTACCAAAATGTCCGCCTCTTTAGTTATTTGCTGCAAATTAACGGTTTTTGAGTGACATACCGTAACGGTTGCGTTTGCCGCTGTAAGCATAAGCGCCATTGGCTTACCAACGATATTGCTTCTGCCTATTACCACCGCTCTTTTCCCCTCCAAATTTATATTATAATGCCTAAAAAGCTCCATAATACCACTTGGAGTGCAACAGGGAAAGCCACTTTCTCCCAATACAAGTTTACCCATTTGGTAAGCGCTAAAACCATCAACGTCCTTATTTGGGTCTATATACGACAAAATTTCTCTCTCTGACAAATGTTTTGGCAAAGGTAATTGAACCAAAATACCGTTTACCTGCTGATTATAATTAAGCTCTTTTATCAAAAATATAAGTTCTTCTTTCTGTATGTCTTCACTAAATTGATAATGAAAAGACTTTATTCCAACTTCTTCACACGCCAAAACCTTGTTTTTTACATAAACTTTTGATCCAGAATCATTTCCTACAATAATAACGGCAAGTCCTGCGACAATGCCTTTGTTTTTGAGAGTGGCTGCTTCTAGTTTTAACTCTTCTCTAACCGCCTTAGAAACTTTTTTCCCGTCAATTATCGTCATTTACTTGCTCCATATATACTTTTGTACACCGAAGACAATATACCATTTACAAAAGAATTGCTTTTTTCGGTGGAATATTTTTTTACTAAATTAACAGCTTCGCTAATAGAAACTGATGGAGGAATGTCCTTTAGATGTTTCATTTCATAAATGGATATAAGTAGTGCGCTAAGATCGGTACGATAAATCCTTTCGAAAGCAAAACCTTGGGAATATTCTGCAATAATGTCTTTTAATTCCTGATAAGAATTTACCACCCCATAATATACTTTTTCCATATATATTACGTCGGCTTCATCTAAATCCGAGTTGGAAAATACTCCGTAGGTACGGGTATTGGGAGTGAGGTTGAACAAAAATTCAAATATTAGTTTATAGGTGTATTCTCTTGCTAGTTTTCTACTCATCTCTACCTTTTACATAAATATTACGTTCGAAACATTAACATTGACACTCTTTACGTCAAATTCCGTACTTTCTTTAATAGAATTTATTATTTTGTCTTGGATTAGATAAACAACGTGAGGAACGCTGTATCCGTATATTACATTGATATATATGTCTATGATGACTTCGCTGCCTACAAAATATACATGAATATTCTTGGTATTCATTGTAGCTATACCTAATTTTGACTTTGTAACGTTAAGCTCCTTTGCCACGCCATCTGTTTGTATAATAGCGTTATTGACAAAGGAGATAATTAGATTTTTATACCTTGTTATATCTTCTTGCGACATTGAGTCCTTCATACTATACCTCTGTGACAATAATAGCATAAAAGACTCAATTTAGCAAGCACATTTTTATTTTAACCTCTGTTTTACACGTATGGTATTATAAATACATTTGAGGCAGGATAGTCGGTTTCTGTTACGATTATATTAAATATTTGAGCCGCTTCCTGAACGCTTAATTCGCTGTCTTTTACAACGACGTTGACGTTGTTGCTGCTAATAGTCACTATACAATCTTCAAAGCCTTTTGCCTTAATTAATCCCTCTAGCGCTAGTTCAACTTCCATATTCGCGACCAAATCCAACTTCTTTCCCTGCGCCGTTGCAATTACGTCTTCAGTACTGCTTGCGCTTGTTATTATGTCCTCAAGATAAAGGACTTCTTGCGCTCTAGTTGCTTCTCTGTCGGTTCTGTACGTACTAAAGAAAGTAACTTGACTTAGATCTCCTCCTACAGGGTCACCAATGTTCTTGCCTTTTACAGTCAAAAAGTAGTTCAAGCAGCCGGTTGCCACCAACAATACCACCAATGATACCAAAATAATAATTTTCTTTTTGTTTGCTTTCATAAACCTGCCTCCATATTTTTAAGTTTATTTTTTATTCATTGCAAATATTTCTATATTGCCGGCATTTATCTGCAAGGCTGTTTGAGCCGCCCGCATTATTGCAAGCTTAGTTACGGGGTTGTCTGCGCCCTCCGCAACTATTATTACGCCCTTAACCTCGGGCATTATTTCTTTGGTTATATAAGGTGCACTTTTTCCACTGTTTGTCACAATAACTGGTGCTTGCGTTATACTTGTAGAACTGTTTGTACTGCCATTATTTGTACTCGATGTATTGTTGTTAGTTGTGGTGGTATTTGCTGTTATTTTCTCTGTTGTACTGACATAAGTTATCATTACTTCGGTTTTTCCCACTCCCTCAATATTAGATAATATATCGGCTAGCTTTTTTCCCCAATCGTCGTTTTCTTCATATACTATTGTCTTTTCCGCGTCCAAAACGCTACTATTTTTATTTTTTGCGCTTACACCGGTATAAATTATTATCATTAGTACAACGGCAATAATACCGATAATTATTTCGATGTGCTTGATTTTCTTTATTCTTGTAATAAATTCTTTTATTTTAGTTTTTTCCATATATTATTATCTTCTCCTTATCGACAATAAGGTGGTCTTGTACTGCTTGGATTATTATGTCATTAATAAATATATTCGACTCAGTGTCTGTTATGACTGCATTGCTCAAATCTACGCGCACACAAGAAATTTCTGTGGTGTAGCTTGCGCCATAATAAATATCTATGCTAACCAAAGCGCCATTTATTCCCTTATCTTTTATCAAATTTTGTATTTTTAATTCGACAGTTTTGTATCTGGTTGCATAAATCTTGCTCAAAAAACTTTTATCTGTTATTTCTTCCTCATATGCGTTTTCCGGCAAAAAATCGGTGTAAGCAATATCCTTTTTGACAAGTTTTACAATTGGAAGTAGTATTACCATTATTAAAAGCAATCGAATTACCCCTTGAATATATTTTTTTGTATTTCCTTCGGAAAGTAATACTTCAAGCAAAACAATTAGCACAGCAACAGCTGCCACGCATAAAAGCCACTCCTTCATATAACCCCCAAATTACAGGTGTAAATAATCATCATAATAAAAATAAACATAGCGAAAAACAGACATACAAGTATAGTAACTAATATCATTAAACTATTCGATGTGGTATATAGCGCCTCCGAAAATTTACTATCAGAAACAGGCTCGATTACTGCAGAGGCAATACGCAACATAAAAATTATTAAAACAAGCTTTAGAATAGGCATCAAAACAATAAAAAGTAAAATTATAATAGAACATAGTCCTAATGCGTTCTTGATTACCAGACAGCCTGCAATTATTATATCAAACCCTTCCTTAATATAGTTGCCCACAACGGGAATATAGCTCGACAGAGCGAATTTTGCCCCTTTAGCGGCAATAGAATCAAAACCTGCTCCGGTAATACCTTGCGCCGTCAAAAATGTAACAAACAAGCTAAAAACTATACCCATTATCCATTCTGCTATTTTTTTTGACGTTTTTGCAAACTTACTTAGCTTTAACTCATCACTCAAATTACCGATGATGCCAAAAACGAAAGTTATATAAAACAAAGGTAATATAACCAACTTCAAAATCTTAAAAATAACCGCGCTAAACACCAATACTAAAGGTTGGTATACAGCCACTGAGGCATTGCCACCCATAGCCGATATAAGTGTTAGCAATATAGGGAAAGCAATATCAGCAAAATTACTTAATAAATCTATTGTTTTTATAGTTGAAATAATTATATCGGATACAATATATAACAGCACGGTAAGAACTGCCCCATAGCACGCTATGTATACTAGTTTTTTTGTAGATTGTTTACCAAAATCCGAAGTAAGTTTTTGTAAAAGTCCAAATAAAATGGTTATGGTAATTATTATCGCAAGTTTTGGTAAAAGACTACTAAACTGTTTTATTATACCTTGGAATACAAACTTCAAAAAATAGTTCAAATCTATATCACTAGTGTTATGCAAAACTGCATGTATTAGCTGTTTTATGGATATGCCTTGAGCATCTTGCAAAGAATCAATAAAATTTTGATATTCAGTTAAATCCAAATCATTTAACGTATCGTTAGTGGTTTCACTCAAGTCCTCGGATACTCCCCCTTCACTATAGGAGGCTGCAAAACTAACATTTTGAGTATTTGTTGTCAAAAATACTATTAAAGAAACAACAAATAGCAAAATAAGAATACATATTTTTTTCATAATATTCCTCCAATTAGCTCGATAATACCGCTAATTATAGGTATAGCCATCAAAAATATAGTGATTTTTCCTGCAAGTTCAATTTTTTTACCTATGGAAGAACAACCGTTATCTTCACACAAACTGACTGAATATTCGGTAATATAGCCTATACCGATTATTTTTAATATCATAGAAAAAACCGCGCTGTTTAGATTAGCTTTTTGTGCAATACCCTGAAAGACTATCACCGCTTCGGCTATTTTTTCTGACAAAAGAATCAAAATGATACAACCTGCGCCAATCAGCACAAAGCCTGCAAACTCTTGTTTGGAATATTTCAACACGTTGTATCCCACAACGGCAACGAATGCGATGCCGATTATCTTGAGTAAAAACATAGCTAATAAAGATAAAAAATGCTTTTAAGAGTGTCGAAAAGATTACCTAGCATATCTACAATCATCATAAGAACAAGTACCAGCCCTGCTAGTGTTACCAGAGTAGCTATCTCTTTCTTATCGCTTTTTTCCAAAATGTTGTTAATAACAGCAGTAATAATACCAATACCGGCAATTCTAAAAATAATATCGATGTTCATTTTCTACCCTAAAAAATTATTATGGCTATGGCTAGTCCTACAATAGGGCTAAGCTTTTTATAAATGTCGCCTTTGCTTTCCACTTCCTGCTTAGAAATATTTATTTC
>CAYIZR010000079.1:0-5853 GCA_964367755.1 uncultured Christensenella sp.
GCTACAAAACGATGATATTATCGTTGTTAAGAATGTAAAAAATGTATTAGAAAGTGGAGAGATTGACGCCTTTATCGTGAGAGGGAAAGATGTTTTCAAAATAAAACTTGGAATGGACAAATTGACCGACTATGAAAAAGATATTATTAAGTCAGGTTGCCTCATAAACAAAAACAGGGTATAAAATGAGAGTAATAGCCGGAAAATATAAGGGTAGAAAACTAAATTCTCCCATAAATAACAGCATTAGACCTACTACCGATAAGGTAAAAGAGGCGATGTACAATATTTTGCAGGGAGAAATAGAGGATTCTTATGTGCTGGATATGTTTGCAGGTAGCGGTGGACTGGGGATAGAAGCTATTAGCCGTGGCGCAAAAAAGGTGTATTTTTGCGAAAATAATAGTAAAGCTTTGGACTTACTTGTTTCTAACTTAGCTTTTGTCGATAAAACCGCTTACGAAATTTTTAAGGGAGATTATAGCGACTGTTTGCGTTTGCTTGCCTCAAGAGATATTAAGCTGGACATTGTTTTTTGTGACCCTCCGTATATAAAAAAGTTAGGCAGAGAGGTTCTTGACAAAATTCAAAAGCACGATTTACTTGCAGAAAATGGCAAAATTGTGATAGAAAGAAAGACAAGTGACGAGAGTATACAACATGGCATTTTTGCAAAGACAAGGCAAAGAAGATACGGCGAAACAACGGTGGAGATTTTTTCCAAAATAAGAAAAGTTGCCGTAACGGGAACCTTTGATCCATTTACCGTTGGACACAAAGATTTGGTGGCTTCAGCGCTGGAAGATTTTGACCTTGTTTACGTTGTAATATTGGATAATCCAGATAAAAAGGTGGAATATCCTATAGATGACCGCTTGAATATGATTAAATTATCACTTGCAGAATATGAGGAAAGAGTTGTTGTTGAGTACTACAACGGAATGGCTGTTGACTACTGCAACAAAAATGGTATAAAATATATATTGAGAGGAATAAGGGACGACAGAGATTTTGTTTATGAAAGAGAAATGGCCCAGTATAACAAAGAAAATGGCGGTATAGAAACCATTTTTATGAATGCCGTAACAAAAGTTAGCAGTACACAAGTTAGAGAAAGAATTAAACAAAGTGTTAGTGTTGAGAATATGGTGGAAGAAAAAATTATCCCTATTTTACAGCAAATAAAGGATTAAGGAGCTATTATGGAAGACATAAACTTATTATTAAGCTACTTAGAAACAGAAGTTTTGAACGGAAAGAAACCTTTTATGGGCAACGGTGTAATTGTTGACGGAGAAACGGCTTTAGGGCTTATTAAGAGAATACGGCAAGTTCTTCCTTATGTAACGGGAGATGCAATACTAAGCGACGCTAAAGAAAAAGCCGCAGAAATGTTGGATTATGCCGAAAATAAGCGCGCACAGTTACTTGACGAGCATATTTTAATAAGCGAAGCAAAGGCAATCAGCGAGCATACCGTTAAGGAAGCGCTTAAGAGGAAAGAACTTATCGAAAATAAGGCTAACGAAAATATTATTGCTATGCTAAGCGAAGTAAAAAGCTCTTTATCCGAGGCAGGGCAGAGAATAAATTCGACAATAGAAAAAATAAATTCTGTTAAGGAATAATAATTATTTTTAGAAAAATATGAAAGCGCAGCCTAAACCTATAATATAAGATAAAATCCCCTGAGAAGTCTTTGTCAAAAGATAATACGCAGGGGATATTTTACATCTTGACAAAAAAGTCAAACTTTGCAGAGTTACGCAAATTCCACCAAAACTGATACAAAAGCAAACAAGCGGAATAGTGGTTCTTAGTGGAAAGCCGCTGACGCCAAACATCAAACTGCCTTTGGTGATTTCTATTATTGAGGCAAAAAAACTGCTACTTAATCTGGCATCTACGCCTATGCAAGTTAATGCGTTTGCCATAATATAAATAAGTTTAATATCAAATAAAAAATCCAAAACAAAATTAAATATACAGATATAACCACCTACAAGCAGAACAGAGGTTATTGAAGAAAGCATACTATTGCTTAAGATAGAATCATAGTTGATAATTGGCGGTTTAATTGTGTTTTCGCAAATTTTTTCCTTTTTGCCACGAAACACCAAACCGTTAATTAGGGTAGCCAAATAGTGGCATAATAGTATTACAAAACCCGCTTTTTTGCTTCCTAACATCGCTATCCCTACTGTGCCGACGATAAAGAGCGGTCCCGAAGTTGAGGTAAAAGATAATATTTTTTTTGCCTCGGCAGCTGTAATTAGGTTATTTTGGTAGCAGTCTGAAACTAGCTTTGCGCCAACAGGGTAACCGCTTAGCATACTAATAGCCAAAATATAGCCCGACAGATTGGGGGCATTATAGAATTTTTTTAGGGGCTTTTTTAGGATATTCCCCAAATCATAACCAAGATTTAGTTCGGTCAAAATTTTTGAGAAAAAAAAGAAGGGGAATAGCGCAGGAAGGACGTTTATGGCATACAGTTCCAAGCCGTTTTTTACCGACAAAATGTATTTGTCAGAGAAAACAACCAATGCGAGCATAAAAAGCCCTACAATAATGATAGAAAGATACCTTTTCACACTATAAGGCTATGATTAGGCTGTAGTCGTTATGATAAAACCGCGCTTAATGCTGTCCAAAAAAAATAAGTAATTAGCTTGACTTTATTACTTTTAATAGAATACAATTCTTATATAGATTCTTTATATAGAACAAGGAGATTACATTTATGAACGTGCCCGAAATATTTGGAACAATGGTATTCAATGAGACTGTTATGAAGGCTAGACTTCCCGAAGAAGCGTACAGGGCGCTCAAAAGAACCATACAAAGAGGAATAATACTCGACTCAAGCCTTGCCAACATTATAGCTTCAGCTATGCGTGATTGGGCTTTGGAAAAAGGCGCTACTCACTATACGCATTGGTTCCAACCTATGACTGGGATAACCGCAGAAAAGCACGATAGCTTCATTCAGCCCACCAAAAATGGTAATATTGTTATGGAGTTTTCGGGAAAGGAACTAATAAAAGGCGAACCCGATGCAAGTAGCTTTCCTAACGGAGGATTGCGTTCTACCTTCGAGGCTAGAGGTTATACAGCCTGGGACCCCACTTCCTATGCGTTTATTAAGGAAAATACTCTCTGTATCCCTACTGTTTTTTGCAGTTATGGCGGACAGATTTTGGACAAAAAAACACCGCTTTTGCGCAGTATGGAGTTAATAAATAAGCAAGCTTTAAGAATATTAAAGCTATTTGATACCCCTGCAAAAAGGGTAATTACTACTGTTGGACCCGAGCAGGAATATTTTTTGGTTGATAAGGCGCTTTTCAGCAAAAGAAAAGATTTGACATATTGCGGACGCACTCTTTACGGCGCTAGACCTCCTAAGGGGCAGGAGCTTGAGGACCATTACTTTGGCGCGATTAAACCCAGAGTATTAAGTTTTATGAAAGAATTAGATATCGAGCTTTGGAAATTAGGGATTTTGGCAAAAACCGAACATAACGAAGTTGCTCCCTCACAGCACGAGCTAGCTCCTATTTTTAGCAATACCAACCTTGCCACCGACCACAACCAGCTAACTATGGAGATTATGAAAAAAGTTGCTGACCGTCACGGTCTTGTGTGTCTGCTTCACGAGAAGCCCTTTGCCGGAGTTAATGGAAGTGGCAAACATAACAATTGGTCTATGTCTACCGAAAGCGGGCTAAATTTATTAGAACCAGGGGTAAGTCCCAAGGACAATGCTCAGTTCTTGCTGTTTTTGAGTTCGGTTATTCGCGCGGTTGACATTTATCAGGATATTTTGAGAGTGTCAGTTTCCAGCGCGGGCAATGACCACAGATTGGGAGCAAATGAGGCGCCTCCTGCAATTATTAGCATATTTTTGGGAGATGAACTAAATGATATACTTTGTAGTATAGCCAATGGTTGTGACTACAAACAAAAGAGACTTGATGACTTCGAAATAGGAGTTGAGACCCTGCCACGTTTCCCGAAAGATACCACCGATAGGAACCGCACTTCGCCTTTGGCTTTTACGGGGAATAAGTTTGAATTCCGTATGCTTGGCTCAAGCGCAAGTATTTCTTGTACAAACACAATAATAAATACCATAGTTGCCGAGAGCATGGATTATTTTGCTAGCGTTTTGGAAAAAAGCGATAATTTTACCGAAACACTTAACGTTTTAATCAAAGAAAACTACAAAGAACATTCCCGCATCATATTTAACGGTAACAATTATTCTATGGAATGGATTGAAGAAGCAAAAAGCAGGGGACTGAGCAATCTTTCTTCTAGCGCTGAGGCATATCCTGCTTATTGTCACAAAAAAAGTGTGGATTTGTTTGGTAAATACAAGATTTATACCGCGCAAGAACTTGCCTCCAGAATGGAGATTTTGCAAGAGAATTATTCCAAAGTTATCGCAATTGAAGCTTTGACTATGATAGAAATGGCAAACAAGCAAATAGCGCCAGCAGTTAGTTTATATTGCAATAGTTTGGCAGAAACAGCGGTCAACAAAAAGACAGTAGAAGTAGATGCTGATGCCGAATTAACGGTGCTTAGACAATTAAGTAAACTAAATGCCAAATTTATTAAAGATGTGGAAAATCTAAATGAAAAACTTGTAATAAGTAAAAATATACATAACGCAAAGGAGCTTTCTTTATATTGCGCCGAAACCATTATTCCTGCAATGAAAGAAATAAGGGCGTTAGCCGACGAGATGGAATTACATACCGCAAGAGAGTTTTGGCCATTCCCTACTTACGGCGACTTAATGTTTAATATTTAGCCAAAATGATTGCAGGCTTTGGGGACACATTAAAAAGTTTACGTCGAGCCAAGGATATGACACAAAAAGACTTGGCGAAAATTATGAACGTTAATCTGGTTACTATTTGTCACTGGGAGAAGGGTAAACAAGAGCCTTGTATAGAAGATATAAAGAAGTTATGTCAGTTTTTTGAGGTTTCCAGCGACTATTTATTAGGTCTTTATAAGTTCTGGCAATAAAACGAAAACAATGTAAAAATGAGTATCGGATGTATTTCCGATACTCATTTTGATATAAAAAAGAAATTATTTATTGCCTTGAGCCATATAGGAGGCGGGATTGATTGCTACATTGTTTTCATAAAGGCGGAAATGCAAGTGGGGCCCCATCAGATAAGAATTAGTGGCAGTGCTGCCCATTGTTCCTATTTTTTCTCCTTTTGCTACTGCTTGACCGACGGTTACCGTAGGTTCGTTAAGGGAAGAATACTTTGTTGTAAGTTTGGAATTATGTTCTATTGTGACGACATAGCCCTCTAAAACATTGTAATCAATGCTTTTTACTGTGCCTGAATATGCGGACATAACTTTGTCACCGTCGTTTCCGGTATAGTCTATTCCTAAATTTACAGCGTAATGACCCAATGTTTCGTGCCACACTACAGTGTCTATTACATAATCAAGAGCAATAGTCGGATTAGATACAGGGCAAACTAATACAACAGGGGTTTCTGCAGGTGGGGTAACAGGCGGAGTAACAGGGGGGTCGACAGGAGTGTCTATTGGAACGGTAGGTTCTTCTATTGGCGTTTCCACAATAGGAGTTTCGATGATGGGATCTGTTGGGGTTTTTTGTTGCATCAGAACGGTTACAGTTATCATAGCGGCAATAGCAAGCAAGCATACTGCCATAATAATATAGTATACGTTTTTCTTTAGAAATGCTTTAAGTCTTATGCTTGACGAATGTTTTTTTTCCATATAATACCTCCGAATGGATTGTTTTTGTGTTGTCCCTACGATTATTTACCGTTAACTAAAGGTTATACA
>CAYIZR010000080.1:0-5758 GCA_964367755.1 uncultured Christensenella sp.
ATATAATATGATAAATGATATAATTTTCTTATACATTTGAAAAAAGTATGGAGGTGGGCGAATGAGAGGACCAAAAAGGAAAGTATTGTTGCTTACAGTTTTTTTGCTGGTTGCCACGGTAATTGTCTTGTCAGCGTGTCTGCCTCAGAGCAATATAAATACTGGAGGATTTACCGTTAGCGTAAATCTTAACGGTGGTACGGGAGTAAAAGCAGAGGACTTTGTATCGGGTAGTATGCTAGTTGAGCCCTCAGCAGTGCCTGTAAAAAAAGGCTGCGATTTCTTAGGTTGGTATTTTGATGCCGAATTTAAGACCGAAGCCGAGTTTGATGTAAAAATAGAAAAAGACATTATTATATATGCTAAGTGGAGCGAATATAAGTGGGAAGTAACTTTTGTTTTCGGTGGCGAACATGATAATGCTATAGTTAAAGTTGAAGATAAAGGAAGAGTTAGTTTGCCCGAAGAAATACCTGTCAATAACGGCTATGCAATAACCGGCTGGTACAAAAACAGCGCGCTAACGACACAATTTAATTTTCTTGATTTGATAGAAGATGATATAACGATATATGCAAAATGGGAGATAATTAATTATATTATCAGCTATATATTTGATAAAGGCGAACCTAATATAAACACAGTATACAGCTATACAATTAATAATAGTGTTACACTTTACGCGCCGACAGTAGCAGATTATGAGTTTTTGGGTTGGCATGACAATGAGGCTATGCTAGGTGAGCCAATTACTACAGTTATTAAGGGAAGTTATGGAAATAAGATTTTTTATGCCAAATATTTAGGATTGAAAAATGATATAGACAGAACAACACTTGGAGCTACAATAAATGAAAATCAACCCGAAGAAGGAAAAGGTACAATACATATCAATGTAAATAGCGCTTGTGACAATCTAACTTTGGACGGAAGTAACATAATAGTAAGCGACAGAGCGTCTTTTGCAGTTTTCCAAGATAAAGAAGAAATACCTAATAATATTTTTGACTTATCTGAGATGCATGCTGCAGGAGAGGGAGAACTTTTTATTGAGATAGAGATAGAAGCAAAAATAATTGTTACTTCGGAAAAGGGAGAAAGCAAAGAATACATATTGTACATAAGAAAGTATGCCGAGGGAGCATCGGTTACCGTTACTTTTGATGCCGGACTTGCCACGCCTATTGGCGCTTGGGAAATACCCATTGCTTCCACTATCGAAGAGCCTACAATTGGGGAAGTACAAGGATATACCTTCGATGGTTGGTATCAAGAGGACTCCTTTACAAATTTATTTGATTTTGAAGCAAGTATAGGTACTGATATAACGATATACGCAAAGTTTTCTGCCATTAACTATGCAATCAATTATATTTTAGGCGTAGGGAATAATCCTCTGGAAAATCCTTTGACGTATACAGTGCTAGACAGTGTTACTTTTGTCGATGGCGAAGATACTTTGATATATAACTTTGATGGCTGGTATTCCGAAAAGGAATTTACCAATCAAATAACAGGGGTAAGTTCTACAACAGGAGAAATAACCGTATTTGCAAAATACATTTTGAAAAATGATAACTCAGCAATAGTTGTAAGCTATGAGGGCGCGCAAAGCTTTTTGGAAGAGGATTCTTTTGAACTTAAAGAATATTTAGAGTATATAGTTTTTAATAAAGCGTCTCAGGTTAGTTTTACTTTGACTTTAGGGGAAAGCGTAAATTATAGCGAATATCTTAATGCAGTTTGGCAAGATATGGAAGTGCCCAAAAGCGCGATATCATGGAATGCCAATCTTATAGGTGGAAGCCAAGTTGATATGACCTTTACCTATAACGATTATCCAAATACTATGGCATCTAACGAGGATGCATATACGCAGCTTGATTATATTCTTCATGAGGATTATACGCCCGTTAGAGCAATTGATTTTGACGATTTCAAAATTAACAGCATAGGCAATACCGTATCGGTAAGTACCGGAGAGGAATTAGTTTATGCGATTTCTCAAGGGTATAGGCCCATTCCTATAAGTCAATCCAAGGCTGCTGGTCTATATAATAAAGCCAAAATAGTGCTTAGGGCGATTATTGACGATACAATGGATGATATAGCAAAACTGCATAAAATATATGATTGGCTTATCCTTAACGTAGTTTATGACGATGACTTGCTTCAGCTTGCCAAAACTGGCGGAGAGGAAACGTCAATTCACCGCTATAACGGCTTTTATCTAGAAGGTGTATTTGATGATAAAAGGGCGGTCTGCGACGGTATTAGCAAAGCCTTTTTGGTGCTTGCCAGAATAGAGGGAATAGAGACCTACCAAATAACTTATCTTCCCGAAGGAAACGATCCCGGCCATGCCTGGAATAAAGTGAGACTAGGAAACAATTATTATGTTATCGACGCTACTTCCGGAGGAACAATCATGGAAGGAGATGAGGCGCTAACTCACAAGTATTTTATGATTTCCGACCAAAAGTTTAAGGAACTTACACAAAAGAAAAATGTTGGCGACCCTGACTATTTTGCGGGGTATGAGGCATCCGATAATCTAGATAAGGTAGCCCAAACAGAGTATAATATATATGAGGACATAACCGTTACAATCGGAGAATATTCTTATGATTTGTACGTTGACAGTCAACAGAATCTAGATAGTCTATTATCGGCGATAAGCTTTTTGGCAGAGCAGAATTCAGGTATTAGCTTTACTGTAGATATCTTTATTGCTTTTGAATACGGAGAGGATATAACAGACGAGCTTACAGGAGGTTCTGTGTCTTATTCTTACCACTTTGACAAAGGCTATCTAATATTGATATTTATTGCAGAATAACAAATATATATAAATTTTTTGGAGGCAAAAATGACTAAAAGCGTCATAAATGACAAAACACGTTGGGAAAAGGTAGAAATTAAGAAAGGCTATGGAGTTACTCGTTGGGAGAAAGCCGACCGCATTAACGAAAGACTTGAAAATTTGAGAGCCAAGCCTATTTATGATATAAAGCCCGAGGCGCTAAAAGACGTTTTGGAATATTTTGATACAAAATGCGGAGAATCAAAGAAGATAACGACCGAAGCAAAAAAGTATATACCGGGAGGAGTTCAGCATAATCTTGCTTTTAACTATCCTTTCCCTATCTGTGTTACCAAGGCAGAGGGAGCGTTTATGTATGACCTTGACGGCAACAAGTACTATGATTTTCTTCAAGCGGGAGGCCCTACTATTTTGGGAAGCAACTATGCGCCGGTGAGAGAAAAAGTTAAAGAATTGCTAGAAACTTGCGGACCTGTTACAGGCTTGTTCCATGAGGCAGAGCTGTTAATTGCTAAGGAAATAAACAAGCATATGCCTAATGTGGAAAAATTCCGTATGCTAGGCAGCGGAACAGAAAGCGTTATGGGAGCTTTGCGTGTAGCGCGTTGCGCAACGGGAAAGAAGAGAATTGTTAAGATAGGCGGAGCTTATCACGGTTGGTCAGACCAAATGGTTTACGGATTAAAGGTTCCCGGAACGAGACAGTTTTTAGAAAGCCACGGTATACCCAATAGTATATTTAGTTTAATCGACGAAGTTCAACCCAATAATTTAGATATGTTGGAGACTTGCCTAAAAAGAAACGCAAGAAAGGGCGGTACGGCTGCAGTAATAGTTGAGCCGGTTGGACCTGAGAGTGGAACACGTCCGGTAGATTTTTTGTATAACAAAGCTGTAAGGGCGCTGTGTGATAAGTATGGATGTCTATTTATTTTTGACGAAGTAGTTAGCGGATTCCGTGTAGGACTTGGTGGCGCTCAAGGCTTGTTTGACGTAGTGCCAGACCTTACTATATTTGGCAAAATAGTTGCCGGAGGTTATCCTTCCGCAGGCGGAATTGGTGGGAAGCGCGAGTATGTGGATTGTATGGCGGCAGGTGTTGCCACAGGTATGAAGAGAGCTTATGTAGGCGGTACTCTTGCAGCGAATCCTATTTCTGCATATGCAGGCTATTGTGCAATTCAAGAAATCGAGCGCACTGACGCTTGTGTTAAAGCAGGAAGGGCAGGCGACCGTTTGGCAGACGGACTCCAAGCGCTTGTAGAAAAATATGATTTGCCTTATGTCGTATACAATCAAGGGAGCATTGTTCATTTGGAGTGTACAGGAGCTATGAGCTATGACTTCTCTTCTTTTAGTATTGTTAAGAGTTTGTTAGGTGTTTTGAAGAAAAAACCTGAAGTAATGCTAAGAAAAGTGGCTATGGAGCATATGGGAGCTGCTTATATGGCGAATGGAATAGTAACTTTGGCAGGTAGCCGTTTGTATACCTCTCTTTCTGATACAGATGAAATTATCGATGAGGCGCTCAATAAGTTTGATGACGTATTTAAGCTTGTGGCAGAAGGCGAGAGTGTGGAGAGTCTACTTGCTCGCGATGCCGAAATTAACAAAGCTAAGAAGGCGCAGAAAAAGGCAGATAAGAAGGACAACAAAGCCCGTTGGGCGGAGGAGTCCAAAATAAAAAGCGAAAAGGCCGAAGAAGAGTACGAAAAAATAAGATTAGAGATGAAAGAGTCAAAATAAATTAAGGGCAAAGACAGAGCTTTCTGTCTTTGCGTAATTTTGCAGGAGTAAATATGGAAAAAATAATTAACGCTATAATAGATTATAGCAAAAAGCTTTATCAAGCAAAGCTTACCGGAGAAAAAGACTATATATTATATAGGGTTGATAACAATAAGGCGTGTTATGTTGAGGGAGATTTTAGCGTTTTGACGGCTGAGCAAGTTAAGGTTATTGATTATATTGAAGATAATTCACTTGCCGCAAAAATTTTACGCGCAAAGAAAGATATTAACGTTGTTATGAGTGTAGCTCCAAGTAAGGTTATGGTAGTTGCCAAAGCAAGGAAAGATATTCCTGCAGTGCTAGACGATATGGCGCAAATTGTGGGAGTTAAGGCCAAGGTAGTTAGTTATGATGAAAACAAAATATTAAAAGAGTTTAAGAAAGCTAATTCAATTTTGATTGCCGACGGTGGCGCTATTACTACCGGAAGAACACTTAATGAGGCATTAACGTGCGCTATGGTTTTGGAAAAATCGGCAACGGTAATTATTGGCGCTTCTGTTGTAGGGAAATACAAAAAAATAAACTTTATTGAAGCCAAACTAATGAGGTTGGTTTATAAAATGAAATATAGCAAAAAAAATCAAGAAAATCTTTTGTCGGAGGAAAAAACTAATGGATAATATTACTCTAGGTAAAATATTGGTTGATTCCGGAATAAAATTATTGGAAAATAATCTGGTGCAAGGTACTTGGGGCAACTCATCGGTGAGAATTGATGAAAACACAATGCTAGTAACTCCGTCAGGACTTGATTATTTGAGCCTAAAAGAAGACGATATGGCGATAGTTGATATAAATACTATGGAATGGAAAGGCAAACATAAGCCTACCAGCGAAAGAGGAATACACGCCGCTATTTATCGGGAGAGAAAGGAAATAAACGCAGTGATTCATACCCATCCGGTTTATTGTAGTATAATGTCGGTAGTCAGGCAGTCGCTGCCGTGCTTTAATGAAAAGATGACTAAACTATTTTTAGGAGATGTTCGAGTGGCGGATTACGGCTTGCCGGGAACGAATAAACTTACAAAAGCCACAGTAAAAGGCATCGAGGGCAGAAATGCTTGCTTTATGGCAAATCACGGTGTGGCATGCGCAGGCAAGGATATGGATGAGGCATTCCAAATTATTAAGTATTTG
>CAYIZR010000081.1:0-5725 GCA_964367755.1 uncultured Christensenella sp.
TAATAATACTATGCATTTTTGCAAAAATTGAGCATTTCTTTTTTGTAGTCTGATAAGAACTGTTTTATGATAACAGCATCCTTTTCGTTGCACTTTTCGGCAACGGCAAAGGTGATTGTCTGGTCAAAAGTTATTGCGGTTAGTTGCATATAAGGTTTGTATTTTGAGGCGCCTGTCATAAAGCCTTTTATCATTTTTGTATTATGAAGTTCGAACTTCTCTCTTTCCATTATTCCTATGTTTGACATCCCTATTAGTGGGTTTTGGTAACCTATTTTTATAGCTATCTCACTAATTGCGTAGGGAAGTATAGTAAAAGCCAGTTTGAGTAGAGGTAGGCTGTAAAGCCCCATAAACTCATCTAATTTGTTATTTTCCATTTCCTTTTTTACCTTGGAAAGTGTGGTAATAAAATTTTCATCATTGATATTTATTGCGCAAGGCGCAAAACCTGTCATATTAGTAACGCCTAAAGTTTCTCCTCCGCAATAGCGACGTAAATCCATCATTGATACTATATTGAGGTCCTTTTGCTTTCCGCCAAGATATGTGTATATTGTGCGGAAAAAAGCCGTCAAAGCAACGTCATTTATTGTTGCGTTATGCTTCTTTCTTGCAGCATTTAGGTCATTTAGAAACTGCCCCTCGACAGGTATTTTGAAAATTTGTATTTTTTCGGTGCCATCAATAGGGGTAAAGGGAAATTTTACTTTGATTTTGCTTTGGGATATATTTTTATAAAGTTTTTTTGCCCGTTTTGCTTTTTCTACAGGCATTCTATCATACAATTGACGGTTTTCTCTGGTGCCCTGTTTGATAGCAACCTTTGTGCCGTCGCCTCCGCTTGCAAAATCTGCATAAAGTTCGATAAGTTTGCCCATTAGATACTTAGAGTCACCGCCGTCGGCGCACATATGGTTGAGTAAAAGTGCATAGCCGCATTTATTACTTCCCTTAACTAGGGTTACGCGTAATTGAATTTCACTGTCATAAGGGATATAATTTACTAACGCTTTGTCTAGTTCTTCTTCAATATTGTCGCTCAAAACTACCTTTACATAATCCTTAATATTATAATTGGTAGTAAGTTGCCAGAAAGGGCAAATAGGGTTTGGTTTGAAGCTGCAACGTAATATTTCTACTTTATGAACTAGCAAATCAACGGCTTTAATGAAGCTGTCTATGTCTATTTCACCTTCCATCTCTGCCGAAATATGAATCATTCTATCATAGTAATTGCGGAATAAATATTGCATTTTATCCCACATCTGGGCTTTTCTAATATTTGACATAATATCACCTCTCTTTTATTTATGTAGTAATCATAATCAAGTATATAACCTGATTAAGTACATAATAAACATATATATGCTATTTGTCAATAGTTTTTTACAAAATATTAGTTATTTTTTATGCTGATTGATAAAAATCGGCTTATATCGAAGAATTTCCAAGGGATATCTTCGGTAGGGGGATAAACTCTAAAAACGAGTTTTTCTTTGGTGGTGGGGTGAATTATTTTTAATTCCAAAGCCCAAAGAGCTAGATTATAGCCAACAGGAGTTTTGCCTTCGCCGTATTTCAAATCGCCAAAAAGAGGTAATCTTATGTGAGATAATTGGGCTCTTATTTGGTGAGAACGTCCAGTATGCAGTTTTACTTTGAGCAGGCTCATATTGTTCTTTGTATCGATAGTTGAGTAATCAAGTATTGCTTGTTTTGCGCCATCGGTTGCCATCGGCACGCAAATAACTTTATTTTTTGCGTTGTCCTTAACAAGATAATTTGTAAGCCCAATAATGCGCTTTTCTTTGGGCTCGCCGATTGCTATGGCAAGATATGTTTTTTCCATTTCGCCTTTCTTAATATTTTCGCAAAGACGCATAGCGCCTTTGGAGGTTTTGGCATATACCATTACTCCGCCGGTGGGGCGATCAAGCCTATGGACTAGACCGACAAAGGCATCGCCTGGCTTGTCGTATGTGGTTTTAATATAATCTTTTATTATACTTAGCAAATCCATATCGCCCGACTCATCGGGACAGCAAGGAATATTCTGTGGTTTGACAACTACTATTATGTGGTTGTCCTCAAAAACTATATTTAATTTTTCGCAATCAAAATCATTTTTCATAATGCTACTATTATGTACCGCCAAAGCTCAAAAAGTCAAGTAAATTACAACAAAATGAAATATCTCACTTATGCAATTATCATAGAAACATTTGCATATGTCATACTAATGTGGTAAAATTAGGCTTAATAATTGATTACTATATAAGGAACAGATATGCACAGCTCAATTCTTTTAGCTAACGAGGCAAGCGAGAGGCTTTCCAAAGTCTTAAGCCCCGAAAAAATTAGTCTTTTCGGGACGAAAATCATGGTTAATCCGACGTTTTATTCGGCTTTTGTCGTTATGCTTATTTTGGTAGTTACGGCAATAATAATTAGACTTACCGTTATAAGAAGAATGAAGAATGTTCCAGGCAAAATCCAAAAAATATTGGAAATGTTAGTTGGTGGCTTTGGCAAAATGGCAGAAGGCAAATACCAAAATTTTGTAGGCTGTTATATTTTTATATCGGCTATCTATATCGGGCTTGGTACACTTATAGAATTATTTGGGTTTAGACCGATTATGTCGGACATAAATGCTTGCGTGACAATGGGGTTAAGTACCTTTTTCCTAATTAACTTTTATGGTTTTAGAGCGCATGGTTTTAATAGGCTTAAACACTTTATGAATCCTATCAATCTAATAACCGATGTCGCAGTGCCAGTTAGTATGAGTTTTCGTCTTTTCGGCAGTATTGTTAGTGGGGTGCTAATTACCGAACTTGTATATAGCTTTATTATTACTTCCTTTGTGGTACCTGCAATAGTAAGCGTAATTACTACGCTATTCCACGCGCTTATACAAGCTTACGTTTTTGCAACTTTGTCCTCCCTCTTTATAAGAGAGGCGGTAGAATAAAAAACAAATTGGCTTTTTGCCAACAAAAATAATTATTAACAAAACAAGGAGTTTTGATATGTTTACTTTGATTGCAGCTATTACTAATGAAGCGTTATACGCCATAGGCGCAGCTATCGCAGCTTTTACAGGTGCTGGAGCAGGGATTGGCATGGGTATAGCCACAGGCAGAGCTACCGAAGCTATTGCCCGTCAGCCCGAAGCCGAAGGAAAAATCCGCACTACGCTTATGCTGGGACTAGCATTTGCCGAAACCACAGCTATATATGGTTTGCTTATCGCAATATTACTGGTTATTAAGGTATAGGAGCGTAAAAATGGAATTTTTATCTAAAGATATTATCCTGGGTCTAAGTGTACAGGAGTTCTTATTGCATCTGTTTAATTTCGCTATTTTGGTGACGGCGCTATATTTTTTGCTGTACAAACCGGTAAGAAAGTTTATGGCAAAAAGAGATTTTGAGTATAGTAAGGCCGAGCAAGAGTATCAAGCTGCGCTAAAGGGCAAACTTGAGTCAAACGAAGAGAGCGAAAAAATACTTAACGATGCCAGAGAAGAGGCGGTTTCTATAGCAGAAGAAGCCCACGCTTTGGCAATGGTTCAGACGCAAGAAGTTCTCGAAAGCGCAAAGGAAGAGGCCAAAGATATTTTGGTTAAGGCAAAAGAAGATAGTAGGATTATTTATGACAAGGAAAAACAGGATTTATACTATTCTATTTCCGACTTGGCGGTAAATATTTCGCAAAAACTTATTGAAAGAGAGCTTAACGAAAAGGATAACGATTTATTTATTGAAAATATAATAAAAGACTTGGAAGGCGGAGAGGATAATGCGTAGTATTATTATAAAAAGTTCTATTCCTTTAACGCAAGAGCAGAAAAATAAACTTAAGTATGCGTTGCATAAAAAACATAAGGAAGAGGAACTACGTTTTAACTATGTGTTGGAAAAAGTAGTGGGTGGCGTTGTGGTAATTGATGGAGAAGACGTCTATGACTCCACGGTGGCTACCTCTTTACACAGGTTTAAGCAAAGGAGCCGTTCTTATATCAATAAGCATCTTTCTCCTGGCAGGGCGGAACTTCCTATGCTGTGGGCAAGCAAGCTTGCCGATATGGTAAGTTTGGACATATGCCGCAGTCATTGTGGTCGTGTTATTGCATCTGCTGACGGAATAATAACTATTGAAGGCTTGTCAGAATGTGTTTATTTTGAGTTGCTTAAGGTAGGCCAGGATGATTACGCTATTGCAATGAATTTAATGACAGATTGTGTCAAAGCTATGCTTATTACTAGCAACAAGAATATAGAGTATGGCGCTGTTGTTAACAGAACAGGCAAAACAGTGGAAGTACCAGTGGGAGAAAATCTTTTGGGCAGGGTAATTAACCCTTTGGGTAAGCCCGTTGACGGAATAAGCGTTTTGCACTTTGACAAGACCGACAGAATAGAAAAGGCAGCTCCCAAAATAATGGATAGAAGTAAGGTCAATAGGCCTTTAGAAACAGGCATATTGGCAATTGACAGTATGGTGCCTATAGGGAGAGGACAAAGAGAACTAATAATTGGTGACCGCCAAACAGGAAAAACCAGTATTGCTATTGACACCATAATAAACCAACGAGGGAAAAACGTTATTTGTATTTATGTTGCCATAGGACAGAGAGGAAGTAATATCAATCACTTGGTTCAAAAGCTTGTTAAAGCTAACGCTATGCAAAACACCATTGTGGTTGTCAGTACCGCAGATGATAGCGCAGCATTACAATACATCGCGCCATATACCGGTTGTACTATCGCTGAAGAATTTATGAATCAAGGCAAAGACGTGCTAATTGTTTATGACGATTTGACTAAACACGCCAATGCATACAGAAGTATAAGCTTACTACTCAAAAGACCGTCGGGAAGGGAGGCATACCCTGGGGATATATTTTATATCCATAGCAAGCTACTTGAAAGGAGCGCCCAACTAAACAAGGAAAAAGGCGGAGGAAGTATAACGGCTATACCTATTGTAGAAACTCAAGCAGGGGACATATCTCAATATATACCTACCAATGTAATAAGTATTACGGATGGTCAAATTTATTTAGAGAGCGAGCTTTTCCATTCGGGGATAAGACCTGCACTTAACGTAGGTTTATCGGTTTCCCGTGTGGGTGGTAGCGCGCAATATAAGGGGATAAAGAAGCTTTCTGCTCAGCTAAGACTTGACCTAGCTCATTTTAGAGAGATGGCGCTATTTACTCAGTTCGGGGCGGACATTGACGAAAACACCAAGTCAATACTGGATAAAGGCCGCAAAATAACCGAACTACTTAAGCAACGCGAAGGCGAGCCAATGAGCGTGGATAAGGAGATGATATATTTATATATCATTAACAAACATTTATTTAAGATACCTGAAAGTAGAGTTAAGGAGTATGTATCGGGCTTTTACAATTATTTTGTGAACAGTAGTTTTACGGACATAAACGAAATAAGAGCAAACGGCTATTTAAGTGAAAAAATGGAAAGAGTAATCGACGAGGATATAAAAAATTATAACATATACTTCTTTAACAAGAGGAAATAATGAAAAACGTTAAGGAAATAAAGGCAAGAATAAAAAGTATTACCGAAACGGCTCAAATAACCAAAGCCATGGAACTAATTAGCGCTTCAAAAATGCAAAAAGCCAGCTTAAAATACAACAATAACCGCGCATATTTTTCCCGCATTAGAGAATGTATCTTTGATATAC
>CAYIZR010000082.1:0-5640 GCA_964367755.1 uncultured Christensenella sp.
AAGGAAATGGAGGATGATTTTGAATACACCGAAACAGACGACCAACTAATTGCTATAAGCGAAATAAAGCAAGATATGGAAAGCGGCAAAATAATGGACAGACTCCTTTGCGGCGACGTTGGCTATGGCAAAACCGAAGTTGCCCTACGAGCTATTTTCAAAACGGTAATCGAGGGAAAACAAGCGGCTATTTTGGCGCCAACTACCATACTTGCACAACAACATTATAATTTGATTTGCGCTAGAATGAACAGATTCAAACTAAAAATAGATTTATTGTCACGCTTTGTTGCAAATAAAGTAATAAAGGAATCTTTAATTTGCATAAAACAAGGAGAATCCAACATAATTGTAGCGACACATAGACTGCTGAGCAAAGATGTAAGATTTTTTGATTTGGGACTTCTGGTTCTAGACGAAGAACAGCGCTTTGGGGTAGAACATAAAGAAAAACTTAAGCTTTTTCGCAACAAAGTTAATATTTTAAGTTTATCCGCCACCCCTATCCCTCGAACTTTGCATATGGCTCTTTCGGGCATACGGGATATTTCCACTCTGGAAATGCCTCCAAAAAACAGACTCCCTGTAGAAACATACGTGACCGAATATAACGAAAACCTCCTAAAAGATGCGGTCAATCGAGAACTTAACAGAAACGGTCAAGTATTTATACTCTACAATCGCGTACAGACTATAGAAAAATTCTACAACAAAGTTTGCTCTCTGTTCCCCGAAAACGTAAATATTATTTACGCTCACGGTCAAATGGAAGAAACCCTTTTGGAAGACAGAATAAAGGAATTTTACGACAACAAAGCCCAAGTTCTTATTTCTACTACCATAATAGAAAACGGCATTGACCTTCCCAACGCAAATACGTTGTTTGTAATCAACGCCGATACTTTAGGCCTTAGCCAGCTATATCAGCTAAGAGGCAGGGTTGGCAGAAGCGAAGTACCTGCCTACGCATACTTCACCATTTCCGAAGGTAAAGTCCTTACCACCAACGCTGTCAGCCGGTTAGAAGCTCTGATGGATAACACCGATTTGGGCAGTGGCTTTAAGATAGCTATGCGGGATTTAGAAATTCGTGGCGCAGGTAATTTGCTTGGCAGGCAGCAACACGGCCAAATGGAAAAAGTAGGATATGAAATGTACCTTAAGCTTATTAGAGAAGGCATAGATGAAATACAGGGCAAGCCAACGCACGAAGAAAGAGAAATTGAGATGAAAATCGACGGGAACTATACCTTGGATGAACAATATATTTCCGAAAGTAAAGAAAGAGTTAATTTCTACCGCCGCGTTTCCTGTCTATCCTCCCGTGAGGAAGGTCAAGAATATTATGACAGCTTAAAAAATACCTACGGAAAGCCCCCTGTGGGAATAAACAATATTATTAGATTGGGAATAATAAAAAATCTGGCGCAAAAAAACTACATTTCCAAAGTATCGATTACAAAAAACGGAACAGGCCTTTTCTTTTACGATACCAAGTGCTTAACCAACGAAAAACTATTTGCTGCTATTAGCTCATTAGGTAAAAATTGCGTTCTCTCTATGACAGAACCACCCACGGTGATATTTAACGACAAAAAACTTAATATGAGCGACAAAATCAAACTTATTCTAAATTTTTTATTATCTATTTAATACACTTGATTTATTTTATATAAATATTGTATAATTGTCTAGAGTATGTATCATAAAAATTGAGGCAAATTACCTTTTTTGAGGAGTTTATATGAAAAGACAGAGGATTTTTTTACTTGCGCTAACAATTATCATCGTTTGCAGTTTGTTACTGACAAGTTGCACTTTCGTACTAGTTAACGAAGAACGCCAGGCTAACGAAGTTTTAGCCACCGTCAGTTTGGAATATGAGGGGCAAACCCTTTCTCTTAACGTGACGCGAAACGAGCTGCTTAGCTACGTAAATTATTTGATTAACCTTTATTCCCAATATCAAATGCAATATGACGTTAAAGATTTGCTTACCGGCGGTCTCGACGGGTTAATAAGCCAAAAATACTCGGTTCTGGAAGGTATGGTTTATTTAATCAGCCTTGATAACAGAAAAGATGTAATGTACCTAAACACCGACGAATACAAAGCAATTTATGGTAACAGCATCGTTCCCGAAGGCGTTTTGACAATTGCCGAAAGATACAAATCCATTAGCGAAACTAATAATACCTTTATTGAAAGCATAGACGGCTATATTACCTCTTACGAGGAAGAACAAAGAGAAATACTTCTTAGCTCTGCTAAAGAAAAATTAAACGCCTATTACCAAGACGGATATACCGTTGACGGCGTAGAAATCTATAACTACAGTGCCGAAGATGAAACTTATGAAGCAGGCTTGTATCAAGACTCTTTCATCTATGTAGCTCCAAGCGATGATTCAACAGAAACAGTGGAAACAGATTATAAGCAGATTTATTTGCAAATTACTCTAAATAAGAGCGGCGCAGATGATATGACGGTTTATTTCCCGGTAAATTCTACTGCAGTTACCACTGCCGAAAAAGATTTGACAACAATGACCACTGCCGAACTAATCGCTTACAAAAGTTCAGCTGCATACAAAAGCAACTCAGTATCTCTCAAAACAGTTTCGGTAAACTATGACGAACCTGTTAAAGAAGAAGGGGCTGAAGACTATACCTACAAGTCGCACACAGCAAAAGCAGACTTTACTTTGGTTACTCCCCGCACGGCATATACCGAAGCAGAGGAAGAAGATACGCGCAACGAGCAAACAATCTTTACCGAAGGCGACGTGCCTTTCCGTTATACCGAGCTCAGCGCAAACGACGAAGCCCAAAAGAAAATCATTCAAGACGGTCAAATCTTTAAGCATACACTTGTGACTTATTCAAGTGATGCCGAAAAAGATGCTTACAGACAATTCCGTGAATCCAAAAAAGAACAACTAATAGGTTTTGACGCCGCCGATACAAGTGACCCTTATAATGGACTTTCTTACTACTATAACAGCAGTTTTGAAAGCGCTATTCTTGCCGCGGTTAAACACGAAATAACCAAAACATCTTTATCCGAAAATCCCATTACAGAGGCGCAAATTCAAAAAGAATATGACAATTTTGTTGCAAAACAAAAAGAAGAATACCAAATTCTTACCAAACAAAAACAGGTAGAAAAATTCGCAGAAATTATTAAGACCGATTTAACCAAATGTTATTATGTGCCTATCGATGCTCTACTAACTTCGGAATTTGAATATGACGGAACAAAGTATACCTATGCCACGGCAGGGAGCGAAAGTAAAGTTACCATAAATATGTTCTATATTGCGCATATTTTGTTTAAGTGGACAACCGATCTTTCTGACTCCTTCAAAACATTGATAGAGGATCGCACAGACGAAGAAGTAAAACAAATCAAAACAAATTTTGTGCAATATCTTACTACAAACAAGAGCAAAATAGCCTATGAATCTGAAGGTGTTATTGACGGTGTTTCGGCGCTGGAAGCTGCCTTTGAAGTAGAAGAAGCTAACGGAGATATAAAAGAATATCTAGCTAACACAATTATCGCTCAGCTCACAGCCGACCTAAACACAAGTGAAGATCCTCTTGCTACTTTCAAAGACTATATGAGTCTTTATAATGACGACGGCGGCTCAATGAGGAATGCTCTTGGTTATTTCGTTGCCATGGGAGATATTGCCCACAGCTATGACGGAGACGACTTCCCCAATATGGCAAAAGACCTATATCTTTCTCTTTTAGCTAACAGCGAGAACCCAAATAGTGCAAAATCTATATCAAATTATGCCTTTACCTCTTACGGTATGCATATAGAATATATCAGCTTTGCTCCCTTCTACGATATTGTTCTGACCAATAAAAATGCTTTGGGACTTAACTTTGAGCTTGACCTTGACGGAAATACCTTCTATGAAACTATAAAAGCTTCTTTGGAAGAAACGTTGGAAACAAACGTTTACAGCGAATGGACAGGTCAGTTCGACAATGATGATATAAAAAATAACCATTCAACAAAGAATGAAAAGAAACTGAAACAGCTCATTAAAGATTTGAATCTTGACTAAAAAATATTTCTAAATTCGCAGTATGGGCATCGCAAGATGCCTATATTTATAAGAGAGGTATATATGAAAGAATTCGATATAGAACTTGTGGGGAAAGTAGGCAGTATGGCTCTTGTAAACAAAGAGCATGACGACATTGACTATAATATAATAGCCAGAATAAGCCGTTATCTACACCCGGGCGTTATTTTTATTACCAGCGGCGCTACCGAAATAGGCAGACTGGATTATATCAAGAGAACAGGAAAAGAACTATCCGGCGATGAAAACGAAATTAAAGCCGATTATTCTGCCCAAGGTCAAAGCATTCTTATGGCAAATTACCGTCAATTTATGGACAGTAGATATTGTATGCGACAAATTCTTGTAGAACACTTTCATTTTAACGACGAGGCAAAAAAGCAACACTTGGCAAAAATGCTCCTGCGCTGCCCGTCTCAAAACGCAATTCCTATAATCAACTATAACGACCCTGTTAGCGACGAAGAAGTACGCAATATGGAAATACGTTCTCTCAAAAAAATCCGCAATAAAGTAGTTGAATGTGTGGACAATGACGAAACCGCCAGTCAAATCGCCTGCCTTGTTAAACCAAAATACCTGTTGATTTTGACAGGAGTTGATGGAATATATGCCGATAAAAACGATAAAAGTTCTTTGGTTACAGAAATAAAGGGCAAAGACACATACGAACTATTAAATAATATAGAGCACTATCAAAATTATTGTGACGGCGCAAGCAGAAAGGGCGCTAACGGAGCCCGTGCCAAGCTGGAATATATAAAAGAACCAGTAAAAAATGGCACTACTATTTTTATTGCAAATAGCAAATATCCCATTCCCGAAATATTAAAAGGGAATATTCCTTGTACTAAAATATTTACCGACTAATTCAATCGAGGAAATATGAATAAAAAAACGAATATTATTATTTTTATTGTAGTTTTACTGATTTTCTGTTTGGCACTTAGTGGTTGTGACGAGCTAAGCGGCATGTCCGCCTATGAGCTTGCCGTAAAAAACGGTTTTGAAGGTACAGAGCAGGAGTGGCTAGATAGTCTAAAATCAAAGTCCAATTATGATTTGGCTGTTGAAAGTGGCTTTGTTGGCACCGAGCAGGAGTGGTTAGATAGCCTTATTGCTACAGTTTCTGCCTATGATTTGGCAGTGGAAAACGGTTTTGTCGGCACCAAACAAGATTGGCTAGATAGCCTTAACGGAAAAGACGGAGAAGCTGGCAAAGACGGAGAAAACGGAGTTGACGGGGTTGACGGTGAAATAACTCATAGTTCTATTCATGATGAGCTTGCACAATTTGTCTTTAATAAAGCAATATTAAGTTCGGTAACAATTAGCGTAACACATCAAGAATACACTTACAATTTAATTAATCAAGTTAATGGCACTACACAAACTTCTTTCGAGGGGTCAGGAGTTATTTATTCATTGGACAAACAAAACGGCGATGCTTATATAATAACTAATTTTCACGTAGTTTATTACGATAAAGCAATTACAGAAAATAAAATTGCAGAAATAATAAATATATATATATATGG
>CAYIZR010000083.1:0-5619 GCA_964367755.1 uncultured Christensenella sp.
TAGCTATATATAGACACTTTTTCTGGCAAAATTAAGCTTTCCGCTGCCGATGTTATCTCTTTGGCGGAAGCAAAATTATTAAAATATTTTTCATATTCGGCTTTTTTGTTGCAACCCGAAAGGGCGGCCAAACAAGACAACGCCAAAACAAATATAAGCAACACAACGACAACTTTTTTCATACTATTATTGTAACACCAAATACCTAAATTTACAATAAATTCTGCTAATCAATTAAAAACAACAAGCGGAGCAAAAATAACTTTGCTCCGCTTTATTAAAATACTTATTTCTTAAATATTGCAGTAGAACTTCACCACAATTTGCTACACTTACGCGTTATTTATTTGAAATATACCCAAGTATTACAAAATAGATATTGGTTTAACTCACCATAATCATATGCATCCTTTGTAAGCGGCTCGTCAAAATACCTGTCAACCTCTGTTTCGAAATATCCTACTACCGACAATTCATAAGTGTTATCGCTATCTCCTGTAAAAAAGCTAGGTTTTTCTGTCATAACTAATTTCATATCGGCTTTGGGCGATGAAGTATCTATAATTCCGTAGTAACCTAAAGATATTGCAAGAGAATCAAACGCTGGAAAAGAGCCTCTGGAACCCCATTCGTATGTCACACCTAAAAACATATCTCTTTGCAACAAAGAATCATCCGCCAAAACACGCTCCAATGTTTCTTTATCACAAGTTATTTTTTCCATTGTGGTACAATACAGTTTGAAATATAACCATTTCGGGATTATTACTTCATTTTCTTCTATTAGTCCTTCATGACCTTCGTTATAAAATATTTTATAATCCTCACTAATTTCCGATATGGAATCAAAATAAAGCGCAACTTCCTCATTTTCATAGCTGTAACTTTTTAGTTGGGAAACATACCAATCATATCCTTGCTCTTCACTTAAAGAAATATTTTCTTCAATTTCTTCTTTATTATTAAATAAACCATCATATTGTGAATAATCAAGAACGTCAAGATTAACATCCTTCCACAAATAATCAATTTGATAACTGACCTCTCCAATTTTAACCAATGTACTATAAGTATATTGAAGTTTTTGATAATGGGCGTCACTATCACTTGGTTCTCTACGTTTCATCATATCAAGAATCCTTGTAAGTGCATCTACTTCTTGTTTTTCTACGTATGCTTCGCTTTCTGAATTTGCTCTATTTAACAAAGAACAGCCACTAGCCACGAATAGTATACTTAGCAAAACACAAATCACAGTTAATCCTATTAGCTTTTTTCTCATTTTTCACCCCTTCTACATTATACGTCATAACTTTTATCTTATTTCCTAAAATACTGCAATCAAACCCAGTCCCTTTGTCAACTAAAAAACTATATATAATTTTTATTATTTTTTAGAATCTATTATTAAAAATATTTTTCTCCAATAATTATATATAGATTTTTATCTCCAATAATATTATACACTATAAATAATAAATTTTCAAATTGCATTCCTTTTTTCTTTATTATCGACAATATTAGACAAAATGCCTTTTTATCCGCAAATTGCATATTGCTTAACTCTATTCCATCTAACAAAAAGCGGAGCAAAATATTTTGCTCCGCCAATTTTGGATATTTTAGATATTCATTTTTATCTGCGTTTTTTTGCTACGGTTATTACAATGGCTATTACCATGGAAAGTAAAGTTACTCCCAAAAGTCCTAAGCTAATTAGCGTTGTCCAATCCATAGCTTTTTTGATTTCTACGATTTCGCCACCCTTTAAGGAACCGTCCTCATTGTAAGTTCTTAGATATTGATAACCGTAATAAGTTAGTTTATCTCCGTCAAAACTAAGCTTACCAAAAACTGGATCTGCAAGTTTGCCATCGGTATGCAATTTCCAACCGGTATTAGACTTTACTAAAGGATTCTCAACCAGATTATAGAACTTTTCACCAAAGGTACCCATTGTCAAATACATGGTGCCTTTGTCGCTGATTTCATTCTTTCCGTTAGCGTTGGTCAAAATCTTTTTGCCATTTTTATCCAAATAGAAAGTTTCGGTATAGGTATGGTCGTGACCGGCTATTACCAAAGATACTCCATTATCGGCAAAAACAGGTGTTAGTTGCGCCCTCATACCCACAACGTCCTTATCATAAGAGTGAGAACCTTCGCTGTACAAACTCTTATGCATAATAACTACCTTATTCTTCTTGGTGGTATTCTTTAGGTCATTTATTAACCATTCATACTGAGTGTTGCCTAATTTGCCGTCCACTATATCGCTTGTATTTATTACGGTAAAATGAACTCCCGAATAATCAAATGAATAATAGAAGCCAGTAATTTGGTTTTGCTGTGCGCTAAGTACATAGTTATAATGGAATTGCAAGTAATTATAATCGTCGGTAATAGCGTTTGCGCTTACTCCGCCATAATAGTTAACGTTGCTTGCTTTTTCCAAAGTGAAATACTTTTCGTCGTGATTGCCTGTCGCTATTACTGTAGAATAGCTTGCATAAATATCAGGACTGCTATTTATAAACCACTTAAACTGAGATAAGTTCCTGCTGTTATCGGTAGCATCTCCGGGATTAATCAAGAAGTTGATTCCGTCGGAGAATTGTTCGCTTTCCAAAATACTGCGGTAAATAGTATCTATTCTCTGATAAGCCGACTCTGTTGAAGATTGCAAATCGCTTGTAATAAGGGCGCTAAAAGTGCCACTATCATCTGCAGGACCGGTAGTAAACTTATACCAAGGACTAAAGTATCCTTTGTCATCAGAACCCACTCTATAAGCATAAGTAGTTGAAGCGCTAAGATTCGTTAGCTCCACGGTATGGCGGTTCATTTCCACATAGCCTGCTTGACACCATATTCCTAAATCAATTAGGGGCTTTGTTGTGCCATAAACATCGGTAGTAGCGGCCTTTGATGTTGCTGCATTCTTATTATAAGTGCCGTCTTCATTAACCTTTACATATTCTACTACTCCGTCACTAACTCTTCTATCGGTAAAGTAAGTAAAGTGCTGAGAAGTAGCTGTATTGGCGCCGAAATTGGTGGTAAGCATACTAGGTAATTTGCCGTTTTCCACTGATACAATTTCTTCTCTTTCTTTGGCTATATAAGTAAACGCCTCGCCTTCATATACAGTTATCAAGGTACCATTGCCGTTGTTGTCGTCGTGCACGTCAATATGTCCGCCATCGCTTCCAAAAGCTACACAAACATTGTAAGCATATTCGCCTAGTGACTGCGTAAAGCTATCGGTTATATATTTATCTGCCAAATCATCAATGATTTCGGGTAGAGTATTATTAGCCAAATCAATATGGAAGCCGGTTTTTTCTATTAGTCCGGTAACTAAAGAGTTGCTCCCTAGTACCTTCAAAATATCTCCAAGGTTAAAATTCTCTAACTCTAATTTGAAATTCTTATCTTTGCTAAAGCCAAGCACTGAGCCTGCTGCACTTAGTAAATCCTTAAAATCCTTGCTTACTCCTTCACTTAAATCCAATGTGGTTGTGCAAAGCCCTTCAATAATCTTCATAAGACCTGTATCCCTATCCAAAAGAGAATCTACCAAAAATCTTACAAAATTGCCGTTTTTGATTTCTTTAAGCACTGCAATATAGGCGTCGGGCATATCTTCTACTGTAGCTACATCATATCCTGTACAATGTCCCATATAACAATACATAAACACTTCAAATATGCCTGTTTCTGCGGCAACCTCGGTATTTAGAAGGCCGTATATCATATCTTCCAAAAAGCCGAAAACTTTGTTTTCATCGTTTTCATATAAAAGATTGTCTCCCTTATAGGTATAATCTTTAAGAACAACAAGACTGATTTGTTTAATCAAATTATCTGCTAGCTTAACAACGTCATCTGAATACGTGCCAAGGTCAATTGACATAAAACTTAATTCAAAGCTTATGTTAGAAACCATATCGCCAAGCATTTCTGTAATTGATGGCTTCAAAAATGCTGCCAAATTATTTTCTACCGCATTATCATAAATTCTTCTTCTGGCGTATCTTGAAAAATCAGTAATAGTTTTGGTATTGTGATTTAAGAATTCGCCTAGCTTGTTTGTTGCAACATAACCATATTTATCATTAGCGTAAACCGCATCAAAAAGTTCTACTGCAGATACTTCTTTGTTCGGATATGCGCTTAGCATAGCTTTTTCGGCATAATCGCTGCCACAAGTGCCGTATTTTATTTCGGTTACTTTTACTTGTGTTTCTACCGAAAGATTGGCAGTAGTTTCAAAATCAGTAATTTGATTACCATTAAAGCTAACTCTGCTAACAGTTGAATTTGCATGCATATGTCCTGTGTAAACATATCTCATACCCAAATCAGCAAGGAAGTCAGTCATTTCCTGCCAGTTGTAAATAATAAAGCCTGTAGTGATTTCTTCCTCGTATGCCCAGTGAGGAATCAATGAATGGTGCGCCATTCCTGCTAAAATAGTTTCTTCGTTATTCTTTAAGAAAGTTTTGTTTTCTTCCAGCCAAGCCGCTGTGCTGTTTTGAACTTGTCCGCCCAAAACATGACCATCTTGAACATTACTCAACACCACGTCTAAACCTAAGCAAGTGTATTTATCGTCATTTCTTGCCGCAATAAACGTCATATCTCCAACCTTAAGGTCGGTTCCGCCGTTGCCGTTGCTGTAAGAATAGCTCATTCCCGAAGCAGCAAAATATGAAGTATTGTTAATGGTATTTACCAAATTAGCGTCAAGAAGTTTTGCCATAGTAATATCGTCAGCATTCTCAATCGACATATCATATTTAACTGTGTTTAAGCCGTCTTTTTTCAAGAACTGCCATGTATAGGTAAAATCAGAACTAAGATTGCTACGAACATAAGTATATCCTGTGGGAAGGTCAGCAGCCATATCTGCATAATATATGTTTGCTTCTTCGTTCGTCATATTAGGATAACCTAATCCTGCGTAAATTTTTGTTGCATCCATACGGTCGGTATAAAGGTCAACTTCTTTAGTTCCGTTAGTATTGTCAAAACGGAAAGTATCTTCATTATACAAATCGTGATTTCCCAAAATAACAAAAATTTGGAACTTATCATTGCCAGTTGCCGCCCTTACTGTGTTTTGCAATTTGCGAAGCTTGTTGGCTACGTCAACGTGAGAAAGTAATTCTCCGTCTTGGCAAGTATCCCCGGAAACATAAATATAATCGGGAGGGTTTTGTGCAAAAGTAAGTAAACTTGCATCAAATATTGTCTCGGCTTCCAGCCACATTTTGGTGTTTTTGGCCATAACGTAATTATAAAAATAATCATCGTCTTCACTACTTGTCACACTCCCCGTGTAACACAATCTAAATGGATAGTAGTGTGTGTCTGTAATATGCCCTATTGATACGCTTCCTGTTTCTGTCCATGTATTGTCTGCAGCTAAAGCCGATGCTTGACTTACCGCTATCATTACCATAGAAAAACAGAGCGCAAAAATCAATATAAAAACTACGAGCAATAATTTGTTCGCTTTTATAAATCTTGCCATTTTGCCTCCTGAATTTTGTACTAATTTATTTAATATAAAGTTATACCTATTAACTATGAAATAATATCATAATATACATA